>CAYZLE010000063.1:0-7357 GCA_964479305.1 uncultured Gammaproteobacteria bacterium
AAAAGTGCAGCGCAAGAAATTACTTCTCAGCGTTTATATCTTTTTTATGCAGGTTGGTTGCTTTGCTTAACTGGCTTATTAGGTATTGTTGTTACAGGCGATATTTTTAATGTGTTTGTTTTCTTAGAGATATCATCGTTATCAACTTATATGCTAATCGCTTTAGGTCGAGATCGTAAACATGCTTTGTTAGCGGCATTTAGATATTTAATTGTAGGCAGTATTGGCGCATCATTTATCTTAATTGGTATTGGCTTTTTATATGCCGCTACTGGTACTTTAAATATGGTCGATATGGCCGAACGTTTAGTACTTGCCGATAATAATAGAACGGTTCTCGTTGCTTTTACATTTATGGCTTTAGGTTTAATGATAAAAGCGGCCATATTTCCATTGCACGCCTGGCTGCCTAATGCTTATAACTATGCACCTGCGGCTGCCACTGTTTTCTTGGCGGGCACAGCTACCAAAGTTTCTATTTATGTTTTCTTACGAGTTTTCTTTAATGTTTTCACGCCAGAATTTAGTTTCGGGGAGATGTTAATTAGCTATGTCCTATTACCATTATCTGTAATTGGTTTTGTTTTGATGTCGCTAGTCGCAATATTCCAAAGTGATATTCGACGCATGTTGGCTTATTCAAGCGTGGCACAAGTAGCTTATATAATGGCCGGTATTGCAATGGCATCTCAGGCTGGTGTTTCAGCAGCCATGATTCACGTATTTAATCATGCCTTTATAAAAGCGGCTTTATTTATGTGTGTTGGCTGCATAATTTATAGAATAGGTAGCGCTAGAATTATTAATATGGCTGGCCTTTATAAGGTAATGCCTATAACTTGCACAGCTTTTATACTTGCTGGAGTCAGCTTAATTGGTGTGCCTTTAACAGCAGGTTTTATTAGCAAGTGGAGTCTAATACAAGCTTCGTTTGGCCAAGGTTGGTGGTTTGTTGCAATGATGATTTTACTAAGCTCATTAATGGCGATTGTATACATAGGCCGTGTTGTAGAAATGATGTATTTTCGCGACGTTGGTCATACGCACGAAGGTATTAAAGAAGCACCCGTGGCTATGTTAATGCCGATGTTGGTATTAGTAGGCTTAAGTATTTACTTGGGTTTCAATGGTGACCTTACAGTTGATATTGCAAACGCTGCAGCTAAACAGTTGTTGGGTGGTTATTAATGAATCCACTTATTACTTTATTGCCGCCACTTTTACTGATTCCTTTCATCATTTTATTTGGTGAGCGCTTACGAAATTTCCGTGAAGCTTCAATTTTAATTGCGGGCATTATTCTATTTATAATGAATCTAGTAATTTATAAAGCCTATGTAGCAGGTGAAGTTGTTGAAAGTGCCGCGTTTACAGTATTCGGCCCTTGGACGCTGCAGCTTAAAGCAGAGCCTATGGGCGTTATGTTTGGCTTGTTGGCGAGCTTCTTATGGGTAATAACCACTATTTATAGTATTGGTTATATGCGCGGGCATGATGAGAAAAACCAAACGCGCTTTTATGTTTGTTTTGCCATTGCTATTGCTATGGTTATGGCAGCAGCTTACTCCGCTAACTTGCTTACTTTGTTTGTAGCCTATGAAGTGATAACGCTTTCAACTTACCCGCTTGTGACTCACGCAGGAACTGCAGATGCCAAAAGAGGCGGGCGTATTTACTTAGGTATGCTGATGGGCGGGTCTATTGCCTTACTATTACCAGCTATGATTGTTATTGCTTGGCTTGCTGGTACTTTAGATTTTGTACCGGGCGGTATCATTCAAGAAAATGCCCTTAGTCAGGGCTTAATGATTTTGTTATTTGCAGCAGTAATTTTTGGAACAGGTAAAGCAGCACTTATGCCGTTTCATGCTTGGTTACCTAACGCTATGGTGGCGCCAACACCAGTTAGTGCTTTGTTGCATGCAGTGGCGGTTGTAAAAACGGGTGTGTTTTTAATTTTAAAAGTCGTTGTTTATACTTTTGGTATTGATACCTTGCAAGCTACGGGTGCGGCTGATTATTTTGTTTACTTGGCTGCTTTTACTATTCTAATGTCATCGATGATTGCTATGACAAAAGATAATTTAAAAGCACGTTTAGCTTATTCAACAATAAGTCAGTTGGCCTATATTATTTTGGCGGCGGTATTAGTTAACGAGTTAGCCATTACGGGCGGGGCGCTTCATATTATTACTCATGCCTTCGGTAAAATTACTTTGTTCTTCTGTGCCGGTGCAATCATGGTTAGTCTTCATAAGAAAAAAGTTAGCGAGTTAGCGGGTATAGGTAAACAAATGCCTTGGACTATGGCGGCTTTCTTTATTGCTGCGCTGAGTATTATTGGTTTGCCTCCTCTAGCCGGAATTTGGAGTAAGGTAGCTATATCTGAAGGCGCAATTTCAGCAGGACAATATTGGATACTTGTTGTTCTAATGTTGAGCTCTTTATTAAATATTGCTTACCTAATCCCCATTCCTATTAAGGCGTTTTTTGCTAAAGCTGAAACAACAACTGAGCTACATTATAAAGAAGCACCTTTGCCTTGTTTGGTTGCTATTGCTGTAACCGTTGGTGCTTGTTTCGTGTTCTTTATGGTACCGCATTTAGTACTCGATTTGCTTGCTTTAATTCAGTGGCGCTAAAAATGAAAGAAGATAATAAAACTGTGAATACAAAAAAAGAATTTGATCTTTTTGATCGCCCAGGTTTCATACGTTGGTTTTTGCGTGTGTTTTATTTTATCTGCGCTTTGTTAGTAGTTGCTGACTTTGTTATTCATCGTCATGTTTATACAGACATTGAAAAAGTCCCAACGTTCTATGCTGTTTATGGTTTAGTGTCTTGTGTGGCTTTAGTAGTACTAGCTAAAGTCATTAGAAAGATTGTAATACGCGATGAAGATTATTATGGCGATAATCCTGATGAAAGAGGTAACCTAGATGACTAGTTTATTCGACTTTCCATTGCCGCCATTTTTATTGTTCTTTATTGCCGCACTGATTGTTCCGTTTTTAAAAGGGCGCGTTGCTGCAACTTTTTGTTTGGCTATTCCTGTATTGAGTTTTGTAAACTTACTTCAACTTGATTTTGGTGTTTATTGGACTTACGAGATCTTTGGTAAGTCATTTAATATGGTGCTTATTGATCGTTTAAGTATCGTATTTGCGTACCTATTTCATTTAGCTGCTTTTATTGGATTGCTATTTGCATTTCATGTTAAGGATAAAGTGCAGCAAGTTTCTGCTTTGGCATATTCTGGTGGTGCTATCGGTGCTGTGTTAGCAGGCGATTGGCTAACACTATTTATGTTCTGGGAAGTACTCGCGCTTACATCTGTATTTTTAATTTGGGCACGACGTTCAGATAGAAGTTACGCAAGCGGCATGCGTTATTTAATTATTCAAGTTCTGTCAGGTGTGTTGTTGCTAGCTGGCGCAATGCTATTGATTTCTGAAACAGGTGAGACGGGTATTCGTGCACTTGAATTAGGTAGCTTATCGACTTGGATGATTTTTATGGCTTTAGGCATAAAGTGTGGTTTCCCATTATTCCATACTTGGATTCCAGACTCATACCCTGAGGCTACACCAACAGGCACAATCTTTATGTGCTCATTTACCACCAAGCTTGCAATTTATGCCTTCGCAAGAGTGTTTGCAGGTGAAGACCTACTGTTAACTATTGGTTTAGTTATGGCATGTTTGCCTATTGTTTATGCGGTTATTGAAAACGATCTTCGTCGTGTATTAGCTTACAGCATGATAAGTTCGTCTGGCTTTATGTTGTGCGCTATTGGCGTTGGTACACAAATGGCTATTAACGGTGCCGTTGCAACAGCATTTAACCATGTCATTTATCAAGGCCTGCTTATGATGACGATGGGTGCGGTCTTATATAGGGTGGGGCATGTTAATGCTTCTAATTTGGGTGGCCTATATAAGAGTATGCCTTGGACAACGGTGTTTTGTATTTTAGGTGCCGCCTCTCTTGCTGCTGTTCCTTTGTTTAGTGGCTTTGTAAGTAAAGCCATCATCATGGCTGAAGTGTTAAAACAAGGCCATGAAATAGCGTGGTTGCTACTTTTGTTTGCTGCAGCAGGTGTGCTTCACTACGCGGGTCTAAAAGTTCCTTTCTTTGCTTTTTTTGCAAAAGACTCTGGCTTACGACCTAAGGAAGCACCTTGGAATATGTTATTAGCGATGGGTATTGCTGCATTTATTTGTTTATATATCGGTATATATCCAGAGCCCTTGTATTCAATAATGCCATTTTCTATGAAAGATTATTCGCCTTACGATTTAACGCACGTGTTAACGCAGTTACAAATTTTATTCTTTTCAGCTTTAGCTTTTGTTTTGTTGAAATTATGGAAATTTTATCCGTCAAACAGTCGTTCAATCAATCTAGATACCGATTGGTTTTATCGAAAGCTTGGTCTTAAGGTATTAAGGTTTGTAGTAGCAAGTGTGGCGTTCGCATATAGGAATGCAGTTTCAGCTTCACTTAAAATGCTAGGTGCTAAGTTGAAAGTACTTGCTAAGTTTAGTCAGCCACAAGGTTTGTTGGCTAGAGCATGGGGTTTAAATTATATGCTGCTAATTTTGCTTGCTTTGATGGTTGTTATTTTAAGTTTCAATTACCACTTTTTTTAGAACCTAAATCTTGCCTTAAGGTGAGTTGATCACCTTTTTGTGCAAAGTCTAAATGCTTTAAGAAAGACATACCCAATAAAATGTCTTGATCGTAATGAGGGTTGATTGAAGCGCTTACATTGCGAAGAGTAATGTCGCCAATACTAATGCTATCTAATACTGTCGAGTAAACTCTAATAATGCCATTTGCAGTTGACGTTTGGTAAGCACGCCCTTTAGGTAAATTTAGCTCTTTAGCTATTCTTTCAGGAATACTTACTGAGCTTGCACCTGTGTCTAAAAACAATACAACGCTTTCACCATTAATTGCACCGCTCGTTACATAATGGTTGTAATCGTTTCTTTGAAGTATTACTTCAGCGAAGTCGCTATTGATTGAGCTGTTAACATTTTGGTTTGGGTTGTATAGCTGGTCGAGCTTTCCTGAGAAGAACCAAAATAATAGTAGGCCTAATATTAGAATCACGCCAAGAAATATCATGCCTTGGCCAAATACGTTTTCATCATTGTTGCCAGTGTTATCGCTTTTGTTTGTCATTGTGCTTTAGGTAGGTAGTGGTTAAGTAAAAGAGAGCATGCCTTACTCATTGTACGAGCCGGGTGGTAGATTAGTCCAAGGTCACGGCTTAAAGTTTCTTTGGTCTTAATACAGTGTAGGCTTTCATCAATCATAGATTTAGGTAGTACGCTCCAACCTAATCCAATAGACACCATTGTCTTGATTGTTTCTAGGTAGTTGGTTTCAAAAAGTGTCACTGTGTTTATATTACTCTTATTAAGTGTACGTTCTAAAATTTGACGTGTAATTGTTTGTTGGCTTGGTAGTATCGCAGGTATATCAGCTATGTTTTCTAGTTCATCAATTTTATTAATTGCAATAGGATGTTGTTTGCCGCAAATAAAAGATAACTCGTCTTCCCACATGACTTGAATTTTAAGTTTGCTTTGTTGCCTTGTTTTAATATCGGGTAGGGTAACTAAAGCAATATCTACCTCATCTTCTTCAATAGCAATGCGACCTTGTTCTGAATCTAAAAAGCGAATATCGATTTGTACTTGTGGGTAGTCCTCAATAAACTTTCTTAGTATGTTAGGTAGCCTGTGTAAGCCAATATGGTGACTGGTTGCGATTCGTAATGAGCCGCTAGGCTTAATGTCGATATTATCTAGGCTTTTAGAAGCCTCGCTAAAGGTTTGAATGATTTCGCGTGCTTTAGGAAGAAAGATATCTCCGGCGGGCGTGAGTAGGGCTTTTCGGCCTATCCTGTCAAACAGCTTATGCTTAAGCTCATCTTCTAAACTGGCTATACGCTTACTTACAGCCGGCTGTGTTATGAACAAGTCTTCTGCCGCTAAAGAGAAAGACTGTTGTTTGGCTACAGCTAGAAAAGCCTGTATTTCTTTGGAGTCCATATTTATCTATTCCTTTTTGGAATTGAATATAAAAAAATAATGAATTTGAGTTATTTGTATTATTGTCTATAATGCATCGCAATTCAACAAAGTTATTTTATTTTAGGTTTACCTTATGGCTAGTACCTTATACGACAAATTATGGGATGCACATTTAGTTAAGCAGCGTGATGATGGCTCTGCATTAATCTATATTGATCGTCACATTGTGCATGAAGTTACCTCTCCGCAGGCTTTTGAAGGTTTGCGTATGGCGGGTAGAAAGCTGTGGCGAGTAGACAGTATTTTGGCTACGCCTGACCATAATGTACCTACCACTGTTAAAGAGCGTGAGTCGGGTGTTGAGGGTATTGAAGACCCGGTTTCGCGTACACAAGTTCAAACGCTTGATGACAACTGCGATAGCTTTGGTATAACAGAATTTAAAATCAACGATAAACGCCAAGGTATTGTGCATGTTGTTGGCCCTGAAAGCGGAGCTTCATTACCAGGCATGACTATTGTTTGTGGTGACTCGCATACGGCTACCAACGGTGCTTTAGGCGCATTGGCGCATGGCATTGGTACGTCTGAGGTTGAGCATGTAATGGCAACTCAATGCTTAGTTGCGAAAAAAATGAAGAACATGTTGGTTAAGGTTGATGGTGTTTTATCTGAAGGTGTCACGCCTAAAGATGTAATCTTAGCGATTATTGCCAAAATAGGCACAGCCGGCGGTACAGGTTATGCCATTGAGTTTGGCGGTCAAGTTTTCCGTGACATGAGTATGGAAGGCCGTATGACGGTTTGCAATATGGCTATTGAAGGCGGAGCTCGTGCAGGTATGGTAGCGGTTGATCAAACCACTATTGATTATGTGGCAGGCCGACCTTATGCGCCGAAAGGTGATGTCTGGGATCAAGCTGTAAGTGCTTGGCGCGACTTAGTGAGTGATGAAGGCGCTCATTTTGATAGTGTTGTAGAAATAGATGGTTCTAGTATTGAGCCACAAGTTAGCTGGGGTACTTCTCCAGATATGGTAGTGGGCGTTAATGACATCGTTCCTAACCCTGCAGATGAATCTGATGCCGTTAAGAAAACCGGTATGGAAAGAGCACTTGAGTACATGGGCTTAGAAGCGGGTCAGGCAATTAAAGATATTCATTTAGATCGCGTATTTATTGGCTCATGCACTAACTCTCGTATCGAAGATATGCGTGCTGCTGCTTCAGTTATTAAAGGCCGTAAAAAAGCTGATTCTGTTAAAGAAGCTATTGTCGTTCCGGGTTCAGGTTTGGTTAAAGCTCAGGCAG
>CAYZLE010000064.1:0-5181 GCA_964479305.1 uncultured Gammaproteobacteria bacterium
TTGGCATAAGTTGCAATTTCCGATAAGTCTTTGCACATCAAAGTGAATTTATGATGCTTACTTTGCTTTTTATCTTTGTAGCGAATTTGCAAAATACGATCAATAGCCTTCTTATCGCCAAGATGACAAGCAATGGCATAACCAGAGTCTGTAGGATAAACCACCACACCGCCGCCCTGTATAATTTGAGCAGCCTGCGCTAGCAAACGCTTCTGCGGATTATCGGCATGAATAACGAAATATTGACTCATAAGGCAAAAGTATTATGGTTGATTAAGCTAATGCAATTTAACAGAATTACGATTAAAATAGCGTTTTTATTATACTGGCGAAGCCTTAATGAACAAACCAAGCCCTAAAAAACAAAGTACATCTGGTGTATTTTCAGAGATCATAATATGTATTTTATTACCCACTCTGATCTTAAAAAAATTAAGCGCACCCGAACAACTTGGCACAACATGGGCCTTAGTTTTAGCCTTAGCGCTTCCACTAGGTTTTGCTCTGTACAAATTCAAGCAAGAAAAAAAGTTCGGCATAGTGCCTGTGCTTGGTTTTGTAAGTATTTTGCTTACCGGTGTTATTGGTTTATTAAAACTACCTGCAGAATACATTGCCATTAAAGAAGCCTTAATACCTTTTGTAATTGGTGTAGCTACGCTCATATCACTTAAAACACCTTATCCATTAGTTAAAACATTTCTTTATAACGACATGCTAATGCAGACTGACCGTATTGACGAAGCTTTAAACGAAAAGAATAACCAAGCTGCATTTGCTAAAACCTTACGCAATGCCACATTCCTTTTGGCTTTTTCATTCTTAATATCGTCTATACTCAATTACGTACTAGCAAAAATTATCGTCACTGCTGATGCAGGCACTGCAGCATTTAACGACCAGCTAGGCACAATGACTTTACTTAGCTACCCGGTAATTGTTATTCCAAGCATGATTATTATGATGTTTGCGGTATATTACTTATTTAAAAGCATCGGCAAACTAACCGATTTAAAACTTGAAAACATTCTTAAAACCCAATAACTGTAGGCAATAAACTATGTATTACCTTATTTACACAGAAGATGTTGCTGACAGCCTGCCTCTTCGCAAAACAGCTACAACTGAACATCGTCAACGCCTACAAGATTTACGCGATCAAGGCCGCTTGCTAACAGCTGGTCCACTACCACTTATTGACGCTGACGATATGTCAGCTGGCGTATCTGGAAGCTGTATCATTGCTGAATTTAAATCACTTGAAGAAGCACAAAACTGGGCTGATCTAGACCCATTTGTAAAAATTGGCGTTTACAAAAATGTAACTGTTAAGCCATTTAAAAAGGTGTATTAATGACTGCTGAACGTATGGCCAATATTGAAGAAGCAATACAAACTGCCTTAGAGCCTGCTAAGCTTGAAATACAAGATGATAGCCACTTACATGTTGGCCATACTGGTGCTGGAAAAGGTGGGCACTTTACCGTATTTGTGGTGTCAGATAAATTTACTGGCTTAATGCCAATAAAAAGACACAAATTAATTTATGCGGCTGTAGACCACATGATGCCTGATGAAATACATGCTCTAAGCATAAAATCATTAAGCCCTGAAGAATTTGAAAAACTAAATTAAATAACAACTAGGAATAAACAATGAAAAAAATATCGACCGTATTACTGCCTACAGCAATATTGGCAGGCTCACTGTTTCTAAGTGCTTGTGGAAGTGAAAGCAAAGATACAACATGGCTAGAAGGTGCCGAAGGTGAAACTGTTGTAACTATTAACGGCAGAGCTATTAAAGACAGCGAACTTGATGCAATTAGCCAAGTTAGAATGCAACAAAGACAACCTGCTTTAAGCCAAGAAAAAGCCATTGAAGAAGTTGTTAACCTTGAACTACTTCGCGAAGAAGCTGTTAAACAAGGCTACGACAAAAAGCCAGAAGTTATCACTATGATAAACCGCCAAATGGCACAAACGCTAGCTTCAGCTTTACTAGGCGACAAGCTTGATAACATGGAAATAAGCGACGAAGAACTAAAAGCGGTTTACGATGAAGAAATCAAAAAAGCACCTAGCGCAGAATATAATTCTAGCCACATCTTAGTTAAAGAAGAAGACGAAGCGAAAGCTATCATCGCTGACTTAGACGGTGGTGCTGACTTTGCTACTCTCGCCGGTGAAAAATCAATTGGCCCAAGTAAAGCCAATGGTGGTTCATTAAATTGGGCTTCTCCAGCCACTTTTGTTCCTGAGTTCTCAGAAGCTATGGTTAAGTTAGAAGTAGGCTCTTATACTAAAGCACCAGTTAAAACTTCTTTTGGTTGGCACATAATTTTACTAAATGACAAACGTGCTCCACAGCCACCTAAATTCGAAGACATTAAGCCTCAAGTTCGTCAAATGGCAGTTGGCAATAAGGTTCAAGACTACTTAGATTCTTTACGCAACGCAGCTACAATTGAAGTTGCTGAAGCTGAAGTTGCTGCCGAACCTACTGTAGAAACAGAAACAGAAGCAGTACCAGCTAAATAAGTAAAATATAACTACTTATTTTAAACATAAAAAAGCCCCGTTAATACGGGGCTTTTTTTATAGCTTTAAACTATAAGTATTAATTTAATTTGTTTTTACGACTAATAATTTTTTTCTGGTAACGCGTTTGAACCACATCAACCAAAACGAGAATAACCAGCACAAAGTAGAAAGTCGCTTTACTCATTGCCACTACTTCATGACCAAAGAGTTTCAAGTGTGAAAGGTGACCACCTTCTGAAACCAGCATAATGCCCACTAGCAATAAGATAAATAAACCTAATACTTCATACATACGATTCTTCTTTAAGAACTCAGATACATAATCAGCCAATAAAATCATTAACACACCGCCAATCACAATAGCGGTTGCCATAATTACAAAAACATCACTTAAAGCCATTGCACTTAATATAGAATCAAACGAGAAAATTAAATTCATAACAACAATAGACGCTACTACTTTAGCAACCGAAGCGGGCTTTTTCGTATCCGCATCATTATCTTCAATATTCATCATATGTAAAATTTCATGCGTAGCCGTGTATATAAGAAACACACCACCCAACAAGACAATCAAACTATGCAAAGTAAAAACACCAGAGACCCATGAACCTTCAGCCCAGCTAAACCAAGGTGTTTGGAAATACGAGATAAGCTCCATTAAAGCAAACAGTAAAACAATACGAAGCAACACCGCTAAACCAATACCCATTTTACGAACAGCGGCTTGTTTGGCAGCTGGTGCACGTTTAGATTCGAGCGAAATATACAACAGGTTATCAAAGCCTAATACAGCTTGTAAAATTACAAGCATGAACAAGGTCATTAAGTTTTCTAAGGTAAATAAATCAACCATGAGGTCCTCTTTTTAAATATTAAAATAAAATTAATTTCTTACATTTCTGCAAATAAGCCGCTTACAGCGTCTTTTAAATCGCTCGAGCTATTAACTGTAAAGTCAGGTCTTATACACCCGTTTACTTGCTTAGCAGCATTATAAATGCTGTCCAGCTCATACAAGCCTGCTGAACCAGCTAAATTATGCGTTAAGGTATAAAGCATTTTACAAGCTGCATAATCAAAATTGTTACTTAAACAACTTTTCCAAGCCGACTCAATCGCCAATTTTTTCTGAGGCATCGACATGCAATACTTTTCTTTTAACAAATCAAGCTGACTTGTAGATGAAGCAGCCTGCTTTGTAATATTAATAAAGTAACGGCTTAAAATTTTAGTTAAACGCTGACTACTAAGGCCTGTTTTATCTAAATAATCATCACAACCCGCGGCCAAAAATTGCTCTTTAGCTGATGCCGAACCCGCTGCACTAAAGGCAAGTATTGGATCTGCGAAACCTTTAGAACGCAGTGCACGAGTAATAGCTACGCCATTTTTATTTGGTAGATTCATATCCATAATAACTAGGTCAGGCTTTTCAGAAAATATAACACCCTCAGCCTTAGCTCCATCATCAACAGTTATTAAATTAATGTTTTGGTCGCTCAAGTAAAATTCGACCAGGTCAGACATATCTTTATTATCTTCTACTAAAATAATTTTTTTATTTTCAAAAGAAGTTTTATCAACCAAACCTTCACTTACTTTTACTAAAGGCAGCACCAAAGTAAAACAAGATCCTTCATCCACTTCAGACTCTAATTCTAAACCGCCATTCATTAACTCTAAAATTTTCTGCGTGATAGACAAACCCAGCCCAGCACCCTGCTGTTCTGACTCTAGTCTATGAAAAGGCTGGAAAATAAGTTTTTGGTTTTCTTGTGATATACCTGGCCCAGTATCGCGAACAGCAATACGTATTTCTTTATCTAATAACTCTATACCAAGAGTCACACCACCCTTCTTTGTGAACTTAACCGCATTACCCAATAAGTTAACGAGTATTTGCTGTAAACGCATTTCATCAGCATTGATAGTGGGAAGTTGATCAGGCAGTTCAACATTAAAGGCTAAATTCTTTTCTTTAGCCAAGCTGGCAAACATTGACTCTACTAAAAGCAGAGTATCTTTAAGGTCAATCTCAGAAGGGTTTACCTGTAAGCCACCCGACTCCAACTTAGCTTCATCTAAAATATTATTAACAAGGTTAAGAAGAAAGTATGCATTTCTTTTAACAACATCAACTGAAGCTGTTGACTGCGCATCACTTAACTCTTTTTCAAGTATATTCGCGTAGCCAATAATAGAAGTAATGGGCGTACGAAACTCATGCGACATAGATGCAATAAAGTGACTTTTAAGCTCATTAAGCTGTTCAAGCTCTGCCTTTTTTTCTTTTAATTCAGCTTGCGCCTTATTAAGCTTGCTAATTAATTTCTGATCATAGAAATTTTTTAAATGAGCTTCATTTCCACTTTGCTGAATTGATTGAATATAAGCATGATCTTCTGTCACGTTATACAAGGTGACATATAGGCCTTTGGCATTATCAATAGGCGAAACATGAACATGAGCAATACAAGATGCGGACACTTCAAGGAATTTTAAAACTAAAGTCTCTTCAAGTTCGCCTAAGCCGATTAAGAAAGGTAAAGCCTCAGCAGATTCACCTTTATTGATATGAGAAAGACCAAAGCTATTTGGCTCACCCCAGAAATCAGTAATACAGAAATTTTTATCG
>CAYZLE010000064.1:5281-7356 GCA_964479305.1 uncultured Gammaproteobacteria bacterium
AAGACCAAAGCTATTTGGCTCACCCCAGAAATCAGTAATACAGAAATTTTTATCGATAAGTAAACATAGCGGATTAAAGCTTGTTTTTGTTAGCTCGAGTAAATGCGCTTCAGCATCCCTAGCCCATATGTTATTCGCATTAAGCGTCATAACAACTAATGAGCCACCAAGGCCTTCGAGAGGCACTCAAAAGCATCTTCTACATTTTCGCCTGTCTTGGCACTGGTTTTAAAAACATCCAAGCCTTCATCTACGAGGCGCGTATATGAGCTCTCAGGAGTATCCCATAGCATTGCATCATCAGCTTTATTAATTAGCAATACAAAAGGTAAATCGCCATACTCATCAAGCAAATCACTTTTTAGTTGCAAAGCCGTTTCTAAAGTTTCAGGGCGCGTACCATCAGCAACAAATATAAAGGCTGCAGCACCTTTAAGGTAGCTTAAACGTACATTATTAAATCTATCTTCACCTGCTATATCCCAAAGCACAAGCTTTACTCCTTCACTGTCGGTAATTGATATTTCCTTCGTATCAATCTTAACACCAACTGTCGTAAGGTATTTTTCATCGTAAACATTCTTAACAAAGCGAGCCACTAGCGATGTTTTGCCTACTGCAAAGTCACCAATCATGCATACTTTTTTATTAATGTATTTCATTAGATTATTTAAGGGATACAGCTACTTTAGCGAGTCGACGCTCATCATCACTGCCAGAAAAGGCCACAAGCGTAATACAATCTGGCTCAATAGTATTTGAGTTATCTAGAATTAATTCTTTAATTTTACGAGCACGTTTTAAACGAATATTTTTATTTTTCTGAGCTGTTCCAGAAGCATCTGAAATACCCGTGATTTTCAAACTTATTGACCAAGGTGTAGCTTCTAAGTATTCATCTAAGAGCTTTATTTTTTTAATCAAGGGTATAAGTTTTTCTTTTTGTTCCGGTATAAGCACGTCAGAGTTTGCAAACTCAAACTCAGTAGAATTAATATCAATAAATAAAGCTTTATGCTTATTAACAAACTCTTCTTTAGACAAATTAAGCTTAACTTTAGAAGTGTCTATTGAAGTAGCATAAGCTAAATAAGTTTTTTCACTATTAACTTTTTCCAACCAAGGAAAATCATCTAAATTATTAATTTCACCTGTGAAAACTAAGCTACCGTTTTCATGAGAAACATTTACCGACTCAGGCGTATTTAATGCTTTAGCAGCTCGCTTAGCAATAATTGTTGAATCTAAAGACTGGTAAGCCTCAAACTCATAATGCAAATTATCTTGAGGGTTTTCATCAACAATTTTAGCAAAGTCACTTAAAGGATCATATAAACCTTTAATCGTTCGCTTACCATTTTGTTTTGCAGCACTCGCCACCACAATGCCCGGTTGCTCATCTAGTACCAAAGCTAAATTTTGTAGCTTCTTGTTTTGCTGATGCTGAATAAAGCTATAAGCCAAAGCTGCAATCAAAGCTAGGCCGAACAAGCTTAAAAATAATGGGAAAGATTTTTTCTTTTTAACATCGCTGTCATCGGCAAGTTCATCAGCTTTTTTGCCCTTTAACAACAAGCTTTGTAATTCGGGCTCTAATAATAGTAACTCATCTCGGTCGCCACTAAAGCCATCCATTTCTTTGTAGTAATTCAAATGAATAGACTCAATAATATTTTGCATGCTTAACTTTAAGTCTTTAGGCGGAATGCCTTGAACTTTACAAGCTAGAGTAGCCTTAGGGCCATGAGATAGTAAAACTGTACTATCGCCCATATCAATAGAATCTAGGTTGTCAGACTCATCTACATTAAACGAGTCATACATAAAGTCTTGAATAGCGCTAAGCATCGCTGAAATAGCATCAGAGTCGTTTTTATCAGCCTGGCTAACCCAGTCAGGGTGACTTACATACTGCATTAGCAGGCCGCTGTCTTGCTGAATTAAAAATACTTGGTCAACACGAAATAGTAAGGTGTTCTTTAAAACAATTTCACCATAACTACGACCAGTAGTTAAAGATTGAACTCTCCAGCCCAAAGCTTTTTTAGAGAAATTATTCTCCATGCTCTGGTTAA
>CAYZLE010000065.1:0-4767 GCA_964479305.1 uncultured Gammaproteobacteria bacterium
GAGTCTAAACAAGCAATCTTACAGCGTTTTGTAGTAGGTGGTGCTATTGGCCGTTACTACGCCTTGAACAAAGAAAAGAGTGGTGACTTAATGACCATCGACGTTGCACTACGCCGTAACGAAAAAGAATGGTTTGAAAAATTACCACCTGAAATAGAAGATAAAATTGCCGATAAGTTTTATTACGGGCATTTCTTATGTCATGTAATGCATCAAAACTACATCATGAAAAAAGGTGTGGACGCAAAAGCGGTTAAGAAGCAAATACTAGCGTTCTTTGATGAGCGTGGGGCTGAGTATCCAGCGGAACATAATGTAGGGCATGAGTATGCGGCTAAGCCTACCTTAAAAGGTTTTTATAAGCGAATGGATCCTACAAATACCTTTAACCCTGGAATTGGTAAAACCAGTAAATTAAAAGACTGGAAATAACGCTAAGCTTAGCCGATGCGTTAGAGGTCTTCTGGAGCGCCTTGTTATGAGATTAACTCATACTCTTGAAAAATCCTGACAAAGGATGTGTTGCTTTTTAAGTTGAAGTGTTTTTATAGGCTATAAATTCGCCTTTTCCAACGGGTACTAGACTTGTTGAAAACTGTTTGCTGTTTTGAATATACTCAATAAACTCAGCAAGTTCTTCTTTGTGTGAAATAGCGTTGTCGCAAACTAATAAACCACCGGTGCGTAAGGCACTAATAAGTTCTTTTGCAAAGCTTATGTACTCTGTGCGTTCGGCGTCGAGAAAAATAAAGTCGAAAGTATTTTCTGAATTTTTGAAAAACTTTAAAGCGTCGGAATTTATCACTTCAATTTTATGAGAAAGGCCTGAACGATTAAAATTGTGTAGTGCTTGGTCTATTTTGTGTTGTTGTATTTCTAGAGTTGTAATTTTTCCATCGCCTGGAATAGCGTCAGCTAACCATAAGGTTGAATAGCCGTTCGATGTCCCAACTTCACATATCGATTTAGCTTGAGAGGATTTTATGAGAACTGAAAGAAATTCGCCAGTATCTTTGCTTATGTTTAATTGCTTGTAGGATCTGTCTGTAACTTTAGCGTCGTTTTTTATGCCGTCATTTTCAATTTCTTCTAATAAGGCTGCTAGTTTCACTTTATATTCCTAAGTACTAAAAGTAAGCCGCGCGCATTTAGCTTGTATCGTGCGGCGGCTTTATTTGTAGTTAGCTTATTAGCGTTTGTATAGAGCTTCGATTGTGCTCGACGCTAATGAGTTTGCGTTAATCATGTAGCCTGCTAAAGCGCCTGAGGCATTTTCAGGCAGCTCTAATTTTGTTGACAAGGCATGAACTGTAAATTGGTAACGGTGCGCGCCGTGGCCTTCTGGAGGGCAAGCGCCACCGAAGCCCGCTAAGCCATAGTCGTTACTTATTTGAAGACTGCCTTTAGGTGCTAGTTTTTTACTTGAGTCGCCAGCGCCTGTAGCTAAAGTACTTACATTGCTAGGAATGTTAACAATTTGCCAATGCCACCAGCCACTGCCTGTTGGTGCATCAGGGTCATAGGCTGTAATTGCAAAAGCTTTTGTGCCTTTAGGTGCGCCTGTCCATGAAAGTTGTGGAGACAAGTTTCCGCCACTACAACCAAAGCCTTGGAATTCTTGTTCGGATTTCATAAAGTCGCCGTGAGAAATATCTGTACTGCTTAAAGTAAATGAGTCTGCTAATGCGGTACATGACAAAAGTACTAATGAAAATGAGATGAAAAGTTTATGTATGAAGCCTTGCATAATAATCTCCTTTTGGTGGTTGAGGTTTGTTACTACTTTGTTAATAATGTTTGGATACAAGCACGGTATAACTTTTCATGCGGTCCGTCAAAATTTTCTAAGTTAAAGGGATGTTACCCCTTTAATTGCTGACTCGTTTAATTCTATTGTAATAGTTCTGACATCTCTTTAGCAAAATGCCTAGCTCGGCTTGGCGCTAGCCGACCTTCTGGTAGTACGGCATAAATTATTCTTTCGGGTTCCCACATATAATTTTCTAATATACTTTGTAGTTTTCCGCTTTCAAGCTCATCATGAACAAAGCAGCGAGGCATAATAGCTAATCCCATCCCTGCAATTGCCGCTGAGCGTAAAGTGGCATCATCACCTGCATGAAGTGTACTGTGGGTTCCTACATGGTAGGGCTTCTTATTTGAAACGAAGCGCCACTCCATGTCTGCCGAGCGCGGATGATAACGAAAACAATTATGGCCGCTTGCGAGATCCTCTGGGGCCTGTGGCATTCCGTGCTTAGAGAAATAGCTAGGCGCACCAACAATGACTAAGCGGTCTGTCATTACTTCCCTACCCACCACAGATTGTTGACTTAGTTTAGGAGCGATGCGAATAATGAGGTCATAACGCGCACTCGTCAATTCGATCATCGAATCATTACTCACTAAATCAAATTGAATATCTTCATGGGTGTTGCCATAGTGATTAATAATGGGCATTAGTTGGCGCTCTATAAACAGGCCTGGCGCATTAATGCGTATCACACCGTGTTTTCCACTGTCACCATGCTCCAAAAAACCAGAAATGTTTTGCAGAGATGATTGCATTGAAGTGCAATGCTGAAGTAGTTCTAATCCAGATTCACTAGGAGTGACTTTACGAGTAGTGCGTAAAAGCAGGCGTGTACCAATTTTTTTTTCTAAGTCAGAAATACGTTTACTAACTACAGACCGTGATAACTTTAAATCTCGGGCAGCGGCTGAAAATGACTGCAGCTCAATCACTTTAGCCAATAATATTAGTGTGCCGGCATCATCTAAAGAAAGCGGTTTCATAAAACACCTAAAAGCTTAATACTACACATTAATTAAGTGACAAACAAACTTGAACAGGAACAGCATCCCAAGCTTGAGAAACGATGCGCCATTGGTTTTCATTTTTTAATAGAATCATAATGTTAACGTCATGGGTATAAGTACTATTATTTTCTTGCATCTCGCAACCAACAATTGCTGTAGCAATATTGCCATAAATCCGAATATCACATGCAGTCACCTTTTCATTAAAACTAAATAATATATTTTTCGTTTTCAGATTAGACATACGCTGCTGAAACTGCTTTGGTGTTATTGGTGCCACAGGTCTTTTCGCGGGAAATAATGTTGCACATTCATTAAACCCAGATTCAAATAGTGGCCAGTTGGCCTGGGTTGTATCAGTCCATTGAAGGCTCTCAAATTGCTGGTAAATCAACGTTTGTATTTTTTTATAATCACTTGCTTCATCGTTCATAAAAACATTTAACTGCCTGTGGTTAAGGGTGAAATGAAATCCCTCACCGCCAATGGCGGGAGGGAGTATAAAAATTTCATAACATACGATTTATTGAACTTATTCGCATACTATGGTTTTTCGAATCAGCTTTTGCACACCTTACCCTCATAGCGCAAAACAGCTTTTCCTTTCGATGGCACAAACGTTCCCCATGAATTGAAAGTACCCTTATAACCTTTAAATTTTCCAGTTGCTTCAACTACAGTATAAGCAGCACCTCCAACAATGTAATCTGTACCTTCTACGGGTATACCCCAACTAACATCACGCGTTTTAATCGTAGAGCCGTCCACAGTTACAAACATGTGCTCAAATTCTGCTTCAACGCGATTTTTACCAACAGTACGAAAATCTTTAACTTGTTTAAAGTAAACACCTCCGCCAAAATCACCGTTCATTGAAGCAACGCCACTAACGTCATCAGCATAGTTATAATTGCCGACACCGCCCATAGGAAAACAGTGTGGTTCTTCAGCAGCATTAGCTGATAAAGGTAATGCTAGAAAGGATAAAAGCCCACCTGCAACAACTAATTTTCTTATTGTCGAATGATAAGTCTTAGTGATAAATGCAATAGTTTTTAACATGATTTTTACTCCAAAAGTTATGGTTAACAGTTACTTGAAGAGTCATCATAAAGAAATCAAATGTAGGTCGGTAGACAGCAATTCGCGAAAACAGTCGTCGCAAATTGGAAACAGTTCTTATATGTTTTTTTAGAGTGGAGAGATATTTATCAGTTAAAGGGCTTTGACTCCGTTGATTTTTACGTTAGCTAAAACTACTAGCGTTAAAAAAACTGCTGAAGTAATAATGCCTGTAAATATTAAGGTGGCAGAAAATGTAAGTTTAAGCCTACAGAAGTGCGTGTCTATATTCCGCTTAGGCTTGGGGGTATTCTTAATATGCTATCAAATAACCTTTGTTTGATAGGCATAATCAAGTTCAACCAGTGAATGGGTAGTATTTGTTTAGGGGTGGCTAGTTAAAGGGCTCTGCCCCCTTTGATTTATAATTTCCTTTTAGTGGTTGAGGTTTAGATACTACTTATTTGATAATGATTGGATATAATCACGATATAATTTTTCATGCGAGCCGTCAAAATTTTCCATCCCTGGTTTAGTTAGTACTCCCTTTGGTTCAATATAACTCTTAATGGTTTTGTCAGGTACTTCGCACCAGCGAATATTAAAAGCTGCCAGTTTAGGAAAGAAATATAAAGATGAATACGCAGGTACATTGTCATGAATCCACCATGCTAGCGCTTGCCAATTTTTAGTTTCTTCATAATAAGGAACAAAAGAATTAACAACAATACAAGCAGTCGCGCCCATGTTGCCTTTTGTGTCTACCTCATCCCAAATGTGGTGACCAAAGTTAGATTTATTGCTAGAGCAACTATATTGGTTATTGTTGGCAGCACCAATTTCATTAACGCTCGGGCTACGATAGCCCGAACGAATAGAAACGCG
>CAYZLE010000065.1:4777-7318 GCA_964479305.1 uncultured Gammaproteobacteria bacterium
AGTCTGACCCCCTGACTCCTGGTTTCATTAACACTCAGACTACGGTAGCCTGAACGAATAGAAACGCGACCAAGTTCCTTTTGAATAGGTTCTAATACCTGAGTACAAAGTTGCTTGCCGGCGGCTATAGCTTTATCAGGGTCTACAGGTATGTTGGGTGTTTTTTCAATTTGCGAAATTTCAGAGTACAAAAAATCTCGCATAAAAAATGAGTCTGAAAGCCTCTCACGTCCAAGTGTTTCAAGCGTTTTTACTGTTTCTGGTGACTTCATACTATGCCTTTTAATTCAGTTTCTGGGGTTCTCGGTTTTTGTTTTAATAATCTCTTTAACGTGTGCCACATGCTCACGGTTCGTTTTTATACCTGGTTGTAGTCTACCGTCTTCAATGGCGCTAATAAGGTCGTGAACTTGTTTGTAGTCTAAAACTCTTGTGGTTTTAGACTTAATGTAATCAATACAGCCACGCGAATAGGTGACGTTAGCAGGCATGTCAGTTTTAAAAGTACTATCGCCAACAAAGACAATAACTGAAAAAATATATTCAGCAGGAATGCCTAAAGTGCTTTCAAGCGTTTTTAAATGTTTGTAGTTTTGGTGCAAAGGGTTTTGAAACTTACTTGTATGCTTGAATATTTTTTGAGTCCATTGTTTTTGTTTTTCAGAACCAAATATCCAACCTTTCATGTTTTTGGTTTCAATAACAAATACGCCAAATTGAGAAACTAAAATGTGATCTATTTGAGTTGTCCCATCTTCTGTCGGTAGGGTTACATTTTTTAAAAGAAAGTAATCATGCTTCGGCAAGAACATTTTGAAAAGTAAATTAACTGTAAATTCACCGAACACACCTTTAAACCAAGTTGTTTTGAAAACTCCAATACATAAGGCTAATGGAATTAAATACCAAAGCTTACTGAATAGTTGATTGATGATTGATGTAACGTCCATGTTTTACCTTTAAAGCGATATCAAGGTGTCTGTTTCCTTAATTAGACTTTTCCCAGAAGAATTTTAATTTTATCGCCCATTTCTTGTAGTAGGTGGTTGCTGTTAAGTCCGAACCTGCCACTAAAAAAAGGAATAATAACTAGTAGAGTTTCATTGTTGAGGTGCACCCAGTAATAGCTTCTGTCGTGTTTATTGGAACCAGATTTTGGTTTAATAGTACCGGTATGCAGTTCATTAATATTGTTAGTTCCTCCAAAGAACATTAAATAATCACGGAGATAGTTAATACCAGTGCAAATTATTAGTTTGGGTTTATGCTTTATTCTTAGCTGGGTAAAAAAAGGGAAACGATTAAAGAAACACCAAGTGTTGAATAGGTGCTTAGTTTCAAAGTCAGTTATTTTATCCACCCCATATTTGTGCCATAAAGTATGGTCTGTTGACTCAAATGCAATAGGGTATAGGTTGGCTTTAAATAAATCTTCACCATTCCATCTGGCAGAGTCTTTATAATTTTCAACTTTACCTCCCTTAATAGCTATAAATAATTTTGCAAAACTTCGCCCATATGGATATTTAAGGCTTTCTTCCCAAGAGTATTCTTTTAAGTTTATCGGTGCTTTTCCATTTTTAATTTCTTTAGGCAATTTTTCTTCATAGTAGTTATCTAAGTTGCCGCCGCCCCATTCAATACCGCATAGCCAAGTATCTGCATAAAGGTTGCCACCGTCGCAACCTGAAAAAGAACATACCCATTCTTTAATTTTCATTTTATTCATAAATAATAGTTGTAACTTGTTATAGGGTTTAGTTAGATAGCTGTTCAATTTTATAGCCTACATTTTTTAGTTGGTTTAATAGGCCTTCGCCGTCATTTAGGTGGAGGCTGCCGACAAGTACAAATTCAACTTTATCATTGTTATTTAGTGCTAGTAGTTCAGGCATCCAGTTGTTGTTTCGGTTTGTGATTAATGTGTTGTATAGCTCTGGGGATTCGGTTTTCATTGCGGCAATTGAACTATTGCTAGTAAAGGCTTCAATATCACCATTGCGCCAAGTGCTTTTTAAAAACTGTGCAATTTTTGGTAGGTTTTCTAAATCACGGAGTGTGTATTCAATCGCTATATTTGGGTCTACATTCGCCATTGAAGACATAAATGAAATTTGTTCATCTATGGTTTCTAAGTAGTGGGTTTGTTTGTTGTCTGCTAGTGCTAGTTTATTGAAATAAGTCTCAACACCATATTCTGCCACCATACCTATTCTTTGGTACTCAAGAACCGATATTACTAAAGTTACCGCCCAAGGCTGAAAGTGTGCAAAGTTTTCAATGGGTGTGCCTCGCGATGCCAAAAATGCCTTAAGGTTTTGAAATGTTTTAGGTGAAAGGTCGTCAGAAAGTTGTTTGCCCGGTTTATACATCATGGCGCTTAAAAACTTTTGCTGAGCCTGTGCTGTTTGTGATTCAGATACATCAGTCTCAAAAATTAAAGTGCTAGAGTCTTTGTAGGCAGTAGAAAATTCAGCGGGTAGGGGGTGGTCGCTTGAATTTAATAGATGCACTGTTCCCCCAAGGTAAAAATATTTATTG
>CAYZLE010000066.1:0-7262 GCA_964479305.1 uncultured Gammaproteobacteria bacterium
AGTGCCTCACGGCGCTGGGCCGAGCTTGCTCGTTCTTTTAATTTTGTATTGTCGAAAATATCTTCTAAAATTGGACGAGATAATAGCGACTGCGACATCAGCAAAATCGTGTTGTCTATATCTGAGTCAACAGCCAAACCTTTAAGTAATGGTTTAAGTATTGATTTAGTATCGGCAAAAATTTGCGCACGCGACTCATAAACGGGTGGCAGCTGAATAACTACTAACCAAATAGCTAGAGCTACTGGCCACATTGCAGCCATAGATATCCAACGAAACCTCCACATGCCGCGGAGAGTCGATAATATTAATAGAGCTAAATTATGCATATCGAATTAAAACCAGCTTTGAGGAATAAATAAAATATCGCCGGGTAAAATGCGAATATTTGCATCTACCTTGCCGTTTTGCATCAAGTCCTTAATACGAACAGGAATAGTCTTTTCTTTACCATTTGCACGACGAACAATTTTTGCTTTGTTGCCAGCTGCAAACTCAGTTAAGCCACCTACCTCAATCATTACGTCTAGCAAAGTCATGTTTTCGCGATAAGATAATGCTTGCGGGTTAAGCGCTTGGCCAACAACACGAACTTGTTTGCTAAATGTACCAATGAACTGCGTTGTGATGATGGTAACTTTTGGGTTTTTAATAAACTTAGTTAGTTTTTGTTCAATGTCACGTGCTAACTCAGAAGGCGTTTTGCCAACAGCAACCATGTCTTCAACTAAAGGAGTTGAAATTTTACCATCTGGGCGAACAGGGACTTGAATAGATATCTCTGGGTTACGCCATACGAATACATCAAGAATATCACCTGGGCCAATTTCATAGCTAGTAGATGAATTAGCACTTGCAGGTGTTGCTACCGGGCTGGCAATGTTTTTTACTGTTGTTTTTTGTGCGCAAGCACCTAATACTGAAATTACGCCAATTAATAAGCATTTTTGAAATGAAAGAGTTGACATGGTTTTTTTCCTTTGTAGTCCTTAGAACTTAAATAAAATTTATTTTACCTGCAATAAAATAGCTGGCAATGCCGAATTTATACGGCAATTTTTATCAATATAGACAGTGCTCTGATTATCCCATATATGGGTTTTCAGAACTAATGCTATAGTATTACAATTGGGTTTACATGGCTATATAAATATAGGCAGTATAAGGCTTCTTAACTTGTTTGAAATGTTAACTTTCTTTTCCTAAATCCTTGTTTGTAAGTTTAGCGAGCACCCTTGCCAAAAAGAACAATTTCAAAAGTCTGAATCAGTATTAATAAATCAAAAAGAACAGTGTGGTTCTTAATGTAGTATAGGTCGTACTGTAATTTTTGTTTTGCATCTTCTTCTGTTGCACCGTAAGGGTAGCGAAGTTGAGCCCAACCAGCGATACCTGGTTTAAACAGGTAGCGTTGCTTGTAAAAAGGTATTTTTTGAATAAGGTTTTCGTCAAACTCTGGTCTTTCAGGGCGAGGACCAACTAGGCTCATGCTGCCATTAAGTACGTTGAAAAGCTGTGGTAATTCATCAATACGTGTTTTTCGCATAAATGCGCCCACTTTAGTAACACGATTATCATTTTTTTGAGCCCAAACAGCGCCGTTTTTCTCGGCGTCTGTACGCATACTTCTAAATTTACGAATACTGAAAGTCTTGCCGTGCTGACCAACACGTGTTTGAGAGTAAAAAATAGGTTGTCCCCAGCCACTTTCTATCATGATGGCAATTGCCGCTAGAATCATTACAGGCCAAAGCAGGCTTAGCATAATCACTGCGAAAGACAGGTCAAATAAGCGCTTAAGGAAATTATTTATACTACGAGGTAAGAATTCGTCTGAAAAAATAATGTTACTAGGGCTAAGCTGGTTGATGTTTACTGCATTAGTTGTGCGTTCGCAAAATTCCACTAAATTAGATATTTTAATACCGTTTGACTTACATGCCATAAGGTCTTCAACGGGAAGAGATTGGCGGCGATCGTCCATAGCCTCAACAATTTCGCTAACCTCGTATTGTTTTGCAATATCAAGTAATTGAGTTTTGTCACTTAAACTTACAATAGGGGCATTGCTAACTTGAGCTTCTTTGTCTTCTAGCGCCAAATAACCACATAAAATAAAGTCGTTGTTGTTAGCTCCAAACATATTAAATGCTCTTTCGCCTGTGCCTAGCACTAAAATGCGTTTTTTCATTGAGCTTTTATTAAGGAATTTTAATAGAGCGAATCTAACTAGGCATAAACCCGTGCAGGCAAGCGCAGCAGCAATAGTGATGCTGGCGATAGAAATGTTTTTATAATCAAATACTTGTAGTGCAATGGCAGTACCGATTACTGCAAAAATGCTACTGAAAACAAAGCGTTGAATGATGCCTGAAAAACCTTGCGACTCCGCAATTTGGTAAAGGCCAAGTGCCAACATAGCAGAAAAAGTTAAGCCACTTAATATAAGTGCTACATGAATCCATTTCGTATTCTCAACAGACATAACACCTAAGCCTGTGGTCAAAAGCAATACAATAGCTTCTATGCCTACCAGTAAAATAAGGTTAATACTTAAATGATGGTTAAATATTTTTACAGTCACTCAACTTTCCTTTAATTTCGGTCTTTTATCCTGATGCGTTTATTATCGCCGCAGAACTGAATTTGTTAGTAATGACAAACATTGCAATCCTTATGCCAATATTTAAGTGCTTGTTTTTATTGTTAAAAATGAAATTTTGATGGGTTGTGACTTGAATTTTGTGTCAGCCCTGACACAGGTGGTCAAAATATCGACGAGAGTGTCGAAGTGTCCCTATTTAAGCCTTTCTGCTGAGAATAGCGCCAAGTCTATTAAGGATGTTTTATACGGTGAGTCTGGTAAGCAGTTAAGTGCATTGCATGCTTTTTCTACTTCTTTATGTGCTGCCTGCATTGTGTAATCAATAGCGCCACAGCTTTGTACTATATTAATGATTTGCTCGGCATTGTCTTTTTCGCCATTCGTAATGGCCTTTCTAATAACATCTTGGTCGGCTTCACTAGTATGCTTGAGGGCATATATTAAAGGTAGGGTAGGCTTGCCTTCAGCTAAATCATCACCAATGTTTTTGCCTAGGGTTTCTGCGTCAGATGTATAGTCGAGTACATCGTCAACTAATTGAAAGGCCGTGCCAAGGTGCATGCCATAGGCTGACAAAGCGTCTTGCACTTCTTGGTTTTGCTCGGCTAGTACCGCGCCAATAAGCGTTGCGGCCTCAAATAACTTGGCAGTTTTGCTTAAAATTACCGTTAAATAGTCTTCTTCGCTAACTTCGGCGTTGTGTATATTCAACAACTGCATCACTTCGCCTTCCGCAATAACATTCGTAGTCGATGCAAAAATACCCATTATTTGCATATTTTCAATATCAACCATCATCTCGAAAGCGCGGGAATAAAGGAAGTCGCCTACTAAAACACTTGCTTCGTTGCCAAAAAGAGCATTTGCTGTCTCTTTGCCGCGTCTAAGCTCCGATGCATCTACAACATCGTCATGCAGCAAAGTGGCTGTATGAATAAATTCGATAATGGCCGCTGCATTAATGTGTTCTTTACCTTCGTACTGGCAGGCTTTGGCGGCAAGTAGGGTCAAAACAGGGCGCAAACGCTTGCCACCACTATTAATAATGTACTTGCTAAGCTGATTAATAAGGACTATTTCAGATTGGAGTTTGCTTTGAATGCGCAGATCAACTGCTTCAAAGTCATCTTTAATTAGGTCTAAAACAGTATCAATATTAATCATGCGGTCGGCCGAGTAATGGTCGTCAAATAGGTATAATGGCTGCGATACTATGGTTCAGTAGAGATGCTGTCAAGCTGTAAACAAAAAAACAGCCATAAAACCTTATTTATCCTAATAAAGACGTTGACCTAGACTATATTTGGCTATAGAATTTGCGACCCTTTTCGGTGTGTGTGCATAAAGCATGCATAAAATTTATAGTGAGATAAAAATGTACGCAATTATTAAAACAGGCGGCAAGCAATACAAAGTTTCTCAGGGCACAACTGTCCGTGTAGAACGCTTGGACGCAGAAGAAGGCGGCAAATACGATTTTAACGAAGTGTTAATGATCGTTGATGGCGAAAGTGTAAACGTAGGCACACCATTCCTAGAAGGTTTGGCTGTAAGTGCAGACATTAAAGCCCATGGCCGTGCTAAGAAAGTTGAAATCATCAAATTTAAGCGTCGTAAGCATCACCGCAAGCAGATGGGTCACCGTCAAAGCTACACAGAAGTTGAAATTACTTCAATCGGCGGTAAAGCGGCTAAGCCTGCTGCTAAAAAAGCAGCACCTAAAGCTAAGCCAGCAGCTAAAGCAGCGCCGGCTAAGAAAGCGGCAGCTCCAAAAGCAGCTCCAGCGGCTAAAACTGGTGATACATTCTTATCTGCACCACAAGGTACAGCAGATGACCTTAAGAAAATCAGCGGCGTAGGCCCGGTTTTAGAGAAAAAATTAAATGCTCTTGGTATTTATCACTTCTGGCAAGTTGCGCAGTTCACTGCAGAAGACATTGCTGATGTTGATGACAAACTAAGTTTCAAAGGCCGCATCGAACGCGATGATTGGTTAACACAAGCAAAGCAATTTGCAGAAGAAGTTAAATAGAGGATAATAGAAGATGGCACATAAGAAAGCTGGTGGTAGTACCCGTAACGGTCGCGATTCCATATCTAAACGCCTAGGTGTTAAACGATTCGGCGGCCAAGTTGTTAAAGCAGGTAATATTTTAATTCGTCAACGTGGTACTAAAGTACACGCGGGTGAAAATGTTGGTCTAGGTCGTGATCACACATTATTTGCTAAAGTTGACGGCAAAGTTGAGTTTCAAGTTAAAGGTCCATTAAAGCGTAAGTTCGTTAGTATCGTACCTGCTTAATTCAACAAGCTTAGTTAGATAATGCTAGGCTGCACAGTCTGGCGACCGAAAACCCCGTCAGGTTCCCTGATGGGGTTTTTTGTATATAAAAAGATAAGATTATGAAATTTGTAGATGAAGCGATAATTAAAGTAACAGCAGGCAACGGTGGAAACGGTTGCTTAAGCTTTCGCCGCGAAAAGTACATTCCATTTGGTGGTCCAGATGGCGGTGACGGCGGTGACGGCGGTAGCGTGTATTTAGTTGCGGCCGACAACATTAATACCCTAGCTGACTTTAGGCACGTTCGCTCATATAAAGCCAAGGGCGGTGAGCCAGGCCGTGGTAAAAATTGTATTGGTGCAGGCGGCGAAGATTTATACGTGCCTATTGCTCGCGGTACTTTGGTTTATGATCACGATACCGATGAGTTGATTGGTGACCTAACCGACGACGACCAAAAACTTTGTGTTGCTAAAGGTGGTTTTCATGGACTAGGCAATGCGCGTTTTAAAAGCTCAACTAACCGTGCGCCTCGACAAACGACAAATGGAACACAGGGCGATTTTAGAACCTTACGTCTAGAGCTTAAAGTGCTCGCCGACGTAGGCTTGTTGGGCTACCCAAATGCAGGCAAATCAACACTTATTCGTTCAATTTCAGGTGCTAAGCCAAAAGTGGCTAACTACCCGTTTACAACACTCTATCCAAACTTGGGTGTAGTCAGTATTGAACAATACCGCTCATTTGTAATGGCCGATATTCCGGGTCTTATTGAGGGTGCGGCAGATGGTGCAGGCTTAGGTATTCAGTTCTTGAAGCATCTGGCGCGAACACGTTTGTTATTGCACATTATTGATGTGGCGCCGTTTGATGACACTGACCCTGCAGAGCAAGCGGCAAAAATATTACAAGAGTTGCAAAAATACTCTGACGACCTTGGCGACAAACCAAGATGGTTAGTGCTTAACAAAGTTGAGCTGCTTACAGAAGAAGAAGTGAATGAAATTGAAAAAGCGGTAGTAGAAGCTATCGACTATGAAGGCCCAATTTTCAAAATATCGGCCTTAAACAAAGTAGGCACTAAAGAGCTAACATATAAAATTATGGAGCATGTTGAGGCACAAGCTGCGGCAGATGAAGAGGCTGCGGAAGTGTCTGCCAAACAGGCCAAATCATAAACTGATAAAAATACTTAAAGCGACTAAAACAGCGTGACTCAAATGAAACAAGACAGTCAAAACAAAACGCGTGAACAAACACTGGCAAATATTCGTCGTGTGGTTGTTAAAATTGGTAGTGCGCTAATCACTCGTAATGGCCTAGGTGTAAGCGATGCTGTAATCGCACCTTGGGCAAAACAAATCGCTGAATTGCGTGCGCAAGGTATCGAAGTTGTGCTGGTGTCATCTGGTGCGGTTGCCGAGGGTATGTCGGTGTTAGAGTGGAAAGAACGTCCACAGTCAGTTCAAGACCTTCAAGCGGCTGCTGCCGTTGGGCAAATGAATCTTGTGCAGCGCTATCAAAAAGCTTTTGAGAACTACAACTTAAACACCGCACAAGTCTTGCTTACACATGCTGACCTTTCTAATCGTCAGCGTTATCTCAATGCTCGCAGTACGCTTCAATCTTTGTTGGCGCACAATGTTCTGCCTGTTGTAAATGAGAATGACGTAGTCGCTACAGACGAAATTCGCTTTGGTGATAATGATCGTTTAGCAGCAATGGTTGCTTCGCTAGTTGATGCCGATTTGCTATTGATACTGACCGACCAAGAAGGCTTGTTCGATAAAGATCCACGCAACAATGCCGATGCTAAGTTAATTCAAAATGCAGACCCTGAAGATAAAAGTATCGACGCTATGGCAAGTGGTGGCAAGGGCGCATTAGGTACCGGTGGCATGCTGACTAAAGTATTGGCTGCGCGTATGGCGGCTAGCTCAGGTGCGGCAACGGTTATTGCCTCGGGTAGTAAAGACAATATTATTTGCCAAGCAGTGAAAGCTGAAGCAGTAGGGACATTTTTTGCACCTACGCAAGAAGTGGTTGCTTCACGCAAGCAGTGGTTGTCTAACCAGTTAACGGTTAAAGGCAGTCTTAGCCTAGACAAAGGCGCTGTTGAAGCGCTACAAAGCCAAGGCAAAAGTTTATTACCGATTGGTATTGCTGAACTTGATGGCGAGTTTATGCGTGGTGACTTAGTAGAATGCTTAAATCAAGCCGGGCAGGTAGTGGCTCGTGGTTTGGTTAATTATAGTGCCGATGAATGCCAAAAAATTAAAGGCCAAGCTAGTCAAGAAATTCAAACCTTATTAGGTTACGCAGGCGCAGAAGAAGTCGTTCATCGCGACAATTTAGTCCTAGTAAAGTAACGC
>CAYZLE010000067.1:0-7212 GCA_964479305.1 uncultured Gammaproteobacteria bacterium
CGACAAGGCCAATAAAGCGAAGCATAAATATTTGCCTAATAAGGTTATGGTTAATGTACTGATATGAAAAATAGAGTCACTAGGTATCAACAAATTACCAATACCTGCACATACAACCACCAGAACTAATGTGATTAAGAATACGCGACTGCCTTTGTCGCTAAAGATACTTGAACGGCCTTTTAATTGTGTAGTCATTATTCTGCCGCCCTACCTTTTTGCGGGAAGAGCCCACGAGGTTTTTTCTGTATAAATAAGATAATACCCACTAATACAATAATGTTCGCTAGTACCGCTCCGGCTGCTGGCTCCAAGAATTTATTCAATGAACCTAAAGCAAACGCACCCACTAAAGTGCCCCATAAATTACCAACCCCACCAAACACTACAACCATAAAGGAATCGATAATATAAGCCTGCCCAAGGTTAGGACCCACGTTTGTCACTTGGCTTAATGCAACACCTGCCAAGCCTGCAATACCCGACCCCAAACCAAAAGTCATCGCATCAACCCATTCTGAACGTATGCCCATTGCCTTTGCCATGTTTCTATTTTGCGAAACGGCACGCACATATAAGCCTAGAGGTGTCTTTTTCAAAATATACAAGAGCACCGCAAACACGAGCAAGGAGAATATTAAAATATAGATACGGTTATAGGTTAAAGATAAAACAGAATTAATCTCTAATGAGCCACTCATAAATTCAGGCGTGACAACTTGTCTGTTTAAGGGTGAAAAAACAGTACGCACTAATTGTTGCAAGACTAAGCTAATACCAAAAGTCGCAAGCAAGGTTTCTAAAGGCCTACCCTTCAAGAACTGAATAACGCCCCGTTCAATAGCTATACCAAATAAAGCTGAAACCATAAAGGCAGCAGGAATAGATAAAAATATTGAAAGACCAATATGGTTAGGCATAAGTAACTGCATAACATAGGTAGTGTAAGCGCCAATCATAATAAGCTCACCGTGAGCCATATTAATAACACCCATTACACCAAAAGTTATCGCAAGGCCTGCTGCAACCAGCAATAGAATTGAACCCAGGCTTAGGCCAAAAAATATTCTTTCTATATAGCCATATACCGTAATTTTAGAATCTATACCTTTTAAGGTTTTTTGCGCAGCCATTAATACTTCCGGCTGTTTCTCAGAATACTCTCCTGAGTCATCTTGCGCTGTCATTTCTACCAGTTTATTTTTTACCGCTGGTTCTAAGCTGCCATTAAGTGTAGTGAGTGCTGAAAGACGTCTACTTGGGTCACCAGAACTTAAGTCTGATAATGCCAAAGCGTTTTGAATTTTTTCTTTAATACGTTTATTACTTTCGGTCAGCTGTGCTTTTTTAAGTAGTTCACTACTTTCGTCATTCATATTCTGCATTAAGTTTTCCACTGCAGACAAACGTACTTCTGTATCGGTACTAAATAACTCTAATTTTGCGATATAAGCACGCACTTGTTTTCTTAGCTTATTGTTAGTTTTAATTTTTTTAATGCTACTTTTAGCAACTATGTTTTGATTTTCATTACTAAACAGGTCAGACAATTGATATTGCCCATCTTCCATTTTTTCTGCGGCGAATAAAGTTTTATCTGATTTTTGATAATAGAGATTACCCTGTAAAAGATTAGTTAATACAGGTAAGGTTTTTTTGCCGTCTAAGGCAATAAGCTTATCTAAAATAAGGGAGATTTGTTTTCGTTTCACATTTGGCAGTTCAGCCATAATGTCATCATATGTTTGTACTGGTTCTTCTATTTCGACTGGCACCTCTGCTACTAGAGATGAACTTTCAGCTTCTGCCAATACTTCGTCAACTTGCGCTTGCGAATATGGAATTACAAATACCAAATTCAGCAACAAGCCAAATAATAGGCTAATAATATTGTTCTTAAAGGTCACGCGATTTTATCCCAGTCATATTCGTTATTTGTTTACTTTAGAAACAAAGAGAGCCACATCAAGTGGCTCTCGATATCATAGTGTTTAGGCTATTAGAAATTTTGACCTGAACACAATTTAGTTGTTGGATTGTAGTTACCGCAATTAACTGCTGGGTCTTTCCAGTCAGCAATAATCTTAGCACTTTCTTCCAAGTGATCAGTCCATGCATCGCCAGGTACTTCTGTAGTTTGCGATACGATGTCAAATTGACCGTCTTCTTGAATTTCACCAATTAAAACTGGCTTAGTAAAGTGATGGTTAGGTAATACTTCAGCAACACCACCTGTTAAGTTAGGTACTTTAATACCATACATCGCAGGACGTACTTTATCAACTTCAACAGACTTCGCTTTTTCTACCGCTTTAGCCCATGCTTTGAAACCAATGTATGTTGCTTCCATAGGATCGTTAGTTACACGCTTGTCATCTTTAATGAACTTTTTCCATTTAGCAATGAAAGCATCGTTAGCTTTTGATTCAGCACTTTGGAAGTAGTTCCAAGCCGCTAAGTGACCTAGTAAAGGCTTAGTATCAAAACCAGATAACTCTTCTTCACCAACAGAGAACGCAACAACAGGGATATCTTCAGCAGAAATACCTTGGTTACCTAGCTCTTTGTAGAAAGGAACGTTTGCATCACCATTAATAGTTGAAACAACAGCTGTTTTCTTGCCTGCTGAACCAAACTTCTTAACGTCTGAAACAATACCTTGCCAGTCAGAGTGACCGAATGGTGTGTAGTTAATCATAATATCTTTTTCAGCAACGCCTTTAGACTTTAAGTATGCTTCTAAGATTTTGTTAGTAGTACGTGGGTAAACGTAATCTGTACCCGCTAGTACCCAACGCTTAACATCTAGTTCATTCATTAGGTAATCAACAGCTGGAATAGCTTGTTGGTTAGGCGCAGCACCTGTGTAGAAAACGTTTTTAGATGACTCTTCGCCTTCATACTGTACTGGGTAGAACATTAAACCGTTAAGCTCTTCAATTACTGGTAATACTGACTTACGAGATACTGAAGTCCAGCAACCAAAAATAACGTCAACTTTTTCTTTCGTAATAAGCTCACGTGTTTTTTCAGCAAATAGTGGCCAGTTTGACGCTGGATCTACAACTACAGCTTCTAATTTCTTACCTAAAAGACCGCCTTTAGCATTTTGATCATCGATCATCATAAGTACTGTATCTTTTAATGTAGTTTCACTAATCGCCATTGTGCCTGACAATGAATGTAGTACACCTACTTTAATAGTATCTGCAGCTTGAGCTGTCATAATTAAAGACGAACAAGCGGCTAGCGCAAGTGCTTTAACTGATGTTTTTAAAAATTTACCTTTCATTCTTATCTCCATCCATAATTCATTAGTTGAACTAGTGATTTTGCAATTTAGATGCCAAGGTGATTTTTATTTCATAAATGCAATAATATTCAACAACTTACATAACAAACTCATTGCAAAATATTAAATTAATTATTTTATAGACTAGCTTATCAATAAAAAATAACGCACCGCAATAACGCCAATAGCTTCATTGTGGTGCATCAAATTCTTATAACGCTAACAAGATATTGCTTTACAGAAAAGCCGTAATCTATGCTGCTTTAAGAAGGTTCTTATGTAGAGTATTCAATTCGTCACCATTGGCTAACAAGTACTCAAACGATGCCAATGAAGCCTTAGCACCCTCACCCATAGAAATGATAATTTGCTTATAAGGCACTGTAGTTACATCACCACATGCGTAAATACCTTCTTCCGAAGTTTCGCATTTTTCATTCACTATAATTTCACCATGCGGCGTTCTTTCCATTACATCAGCCAAAAACTCACTATTAGGCACTAAACCTATTTGTACAAATATACCTTCTAATTCCTGACTAACAAGCTCGTCAGTTTCACGGTTGATATACTCAATACCATTCACTTTCCCATTAGCCGACAATATAGCTTGAGTAGCCGCATTTTTTATAATATTTATGTTGTCACGTTTCGCTGCTTGGTCTATCAATACCTGATCGGCTCTTAACTCTGCACCAAACTCAAAGACAGTTACACTTTTTACAATGCCGGCCAAATCCAAGGCAGCTTCAATCCCTGAATTTCCTCCACCAATAACAGCTATGTCCTTGCCTTTATAAAATGGCCCATCACAATGCGGGCAAAATGCTACTCCGTTGCCAATATTTTCTTTTTCGCCGGGCACACCCAATTCGCGCCACTTTGCACCCGTGGCAATGATGATTGTTTTACTGTGAATCACTTCGCCTGATGACAAAGTCAAACTTTTAATCTTGCCATTTTGAATATCAGAAACACGTAAATGCTCTTTCAAAGTAATATCATATTCTTGTAAGTGAACAAGCATAGAGTTCGATAACTCAGCACCAGTAGTTTGCGGAACTGAAATTAAATTTTCAATACCCATAGTATCTTTAACTTGCCCGCCAATTCGGTCAGCCACAATAGTCACTTTTAAACCTTTGCGTGCACTATATATTGCAGCGCTTATGCCTGCTGGGCCACCACCTATAACAACAACATCTTGAAGAGGCATAGTTTCAATATTGTTAGTTTTTGACAAGGAAACATCGCGTTGAATAAGCTTATCGATTAATTCAGCTGCAGTAACTTTACCATTAGCAAATAACTCGCCATTCAAGTAAACACTGGGCACGCCTTGTATATCTCGATCTTTAATAAGGTCTTGATACAAGCCTCCATCAATCATCTCACTTGTGATGTTTTCATTTAACAAAGCAAACTGGTTTACAGCTTGCACCACTTCTGGACAGTTGTGGCAGCTCAAACTTACAAATACTTCAAAGTGTAAATTTTCTTTTGAACTAGCCACAATCTTCTTTAGATTGTTATCTAGTTTTATTTCTGTACCGCCTGCTTGCAGCATCGCTAATACTAAAGAATTAAACTCATGACCAGATGGAATACCGGAGAATCGTATACCCGTATCTTCGCCATCAGCCTCTAATAAAAAAGTCATTGGACTTCGTAGCTCAGTATTATCACGTTCTTCAAATACAAGTTTCTCGCTTACACTAGCAATATCACTTAAAAAGTTCACAAGTTCATTGCGTTTTGAATGCACACCGGTTTGTAAAACAAAGTGAATACTTTTTTGCATATTCGCAGCATAGCTTTTTAAAGTGTTTTTAATATCATTAGTAATCATAACTACTCCGTACCTATATTTTTAATATTGCCTTAGCGTCCAATACAAACGCTAAGGCAAGTTACCGTTTAAATTTTGCCTACTAAATCTAAAGATGGCGCTAATGTTTCCTCGCCTTCTTTCCATGCAGCAGGGCAAACCTCACCTGGATTATCAGCTACATACTGAGCAGCTTTAATCTTACGAACTAGGTCATCTGCATCTCGACCTATACCTTCAGCAGTGATTTCCATTGCTTGAATAATGCCTTCTGGATCTACTATAAAAGTAGCTCTATCAGCTAAACCAACACCCGGGCGCATAACTTCAAAGTTATTAGTAATTGCGCCGTTTTGATCACCGACCATGAAGTATTCTATTTTGCCAATAGTGTCTGATGTGTCGTGCCACGCCTTATGAGAAAAGTGCGTATCAGTTGATACTGAGTACACTTCTACGCCTTTACTTTGCAGCTCGGCATATTTGTCTTGTAAATCGCCTAACTCAGTAGGACATACAAAGGTAAAATCTGCCGGATAAAAAAAGAATACCGACCACTTTCCTTGTAAATCTTTATCCGATATTTCAACAAATTCGCCATTTTTAAAAGCCGTTGCTTCGAAAGGTTTAATTTGTGTATTAATAAGTGCCATGTTGATCTCCTAATTAAATTGAATAAATAATTTCTTAACTTGTTTTAAGTTGGCAATACTTTAACAAGGCGCTATAATTCAGTAAATTTAATTAAATAGATATCTACGTTCTATATATACGAACATAAAAACAGGCGATTATGGTTTCTATAAAACAACTAGGCTATGCATTAGCGGCAGAAAAAACCTTACATTTTAAGAAAGCTGCCGAACTATCTCATGTTAGCCAATCAACATTTAGCACCGCTATAAATGAACTAGAGCAAAACCTAGGCATTCATATTTTTGAACGTAATAATAAAAAAGTTATGGTGACGCCTCTCGGGGAAAAAGTATTAGACCAAGCGCGTGAAATTATGAATGGCGTTAAGCAGTTAAATGACTTTTCTAAAGAATTAAAAAGCCCTTTGAGCTTCCCACTAAGTATTGGAATTATTCCTACAGTTGCGCCCTTCTTTTTACCTAAATTACTTCCTGCGCTAAAACAGCAATATCCAAATGCTCAACTAAAAATTATTGAAGAACAATCACATGTACTCGTAGATAAATTGCGTAATGGTGAGATTGATAGCGCGGTACTCGCCTTGCCTTATGATATTAATGGTTTAACAGCATTAACATTTTGGGAAGAAGATTTTTACTGGATCACGCCAAAAAACAGCGACAAATCAAAGTACAAAGAAATAAGCAGTAAAGAACTAACAGAGACTAATTTAATGTTATTACATGAAGGCCATTGTTTAAAAAACCATATTCTAGATGTATGCAAACTACCCACTGAAACATCGGGACATAACTTTGGCGCAACAAGCCTCAACACATTAATACATATGGTAAAAGGCGGACTAGGTACCACCTTAATTCCAGAGATGGCACTAGAACAGCTTGTAGATAATAAACAAGAACTGAGTGCTGTACCTTTGAAAGAAAACAGTCCTCACCGTAGTATTGCGTTTGTAATTAGACCCAATTACACACGTATGTCTAGCATAGAAATACTAATAAACTTAAGCCAAGAAGCTTTAGCAACAGATGAAAAGTGAAATAAAAAATTCTGCCTACGCTATTTCTTACTTCAGTGTGCAGATAATGCTACCATCACAAAAGAAACTTACTCAATAATAATCTAAACCGGTATAAACCAACATAAACCAGCGACGAGCTTAAACCATGTTCCCAATTAAAGACGAAAACCCAATTTCAATCACGCCATTCGTTACCATTATTTTTATGGCGATGTGTATTTTGACTTTCCTATGGCAGTTTAGTCATACCGTTGATGGACAAAATGAAATTATTTACGCCTTAGGCACTATCCCCGCATCCTTGTTTGGATACGAACAATTGCCGGAAGGCATGTCTTGGATTCCGCCTTCTGCAACTTTGTTTACATCTATGTTTTTACATGGCGGTTGGATGCACTTAATTGGCAACATGCT
>CAYZLE010000068.1:0-7142 GCA_964479305.1 uncultured Gammaproteobacteria bacterium
CGATGGAAATTCTCCCAGCTCATTTGTCATACCACCTTGTTGCCCACCCATGCCTAAACCGCAAGCCTTACAAGCATTTTTGGCACTCAAAGCTTTCGCTGATTTTTTCAAACCAATACGCTTCACCGTATTAAGGGTATATAAAACCTTTTTCGGGCCGCCACCTACAATCGTATTCTTTAACTTTTCAGACATCACATGTTCACAAATGAATATGCTTAAACAATAACATTGTTACTTTATAAAAGTAAGTTATTAGTCTTCCAGATCTCATTCATGCCTCATTGATAATTCTAAACACTTGTATCCGGTGCTATACTTTTATCAAGTCATTAATAAGGCAGTCACAATGCAAGTTATTCAAATACCTGTTCGCAACCCTCTACGCAACTACATGTATTTATTAGTATGCGAAAATCAAAAAGTAGCTTTAGCGATAGACCCTTTAGACCATGCCTTGTGTTTGCAAACCGCTGAAAAGCTTAATGTAAAAATTAAGTATGTCGTCAACACCCACCATCATCACGACCACATTGGTGGAAATGTGGAAGTACTGAGTGCAACTGGCGCAACTTTAGCGGCACACCAAGACGCGATGGATACCATACCCAATGTTGAACTAGGCTTAAATGCTGGCGACAGCCTGCAGGTTGGCGACATAAGCTTTTCTATAATGGATACGCCCGGCCACACCATGAGCCATATTTGTTTATTTTATGCAGGCAATACAAATGAAGCACCGGCTTTATTTTGTGGCGATACTTTATTCAATGCAGGAGTGGGACGCTGTGACCTAGGTGGCGCTGCGGAAGTCATGTATCAAACATTTAAACAGCAACTATTCACCTTGCAAGATGATGTTCGAGTTTACCCAGGACATGATTACATTGTAAATAACTTAGGCTTCACACTTGCTTACGAGCCCGACAACAGCACGGCAGAAAGTTTACTTGAACAGTTTAATAATGGTTTAGATGCTGAAACGTATGTAACAACCATTGGCCTTGAACGAAAGATAAACACATTTTTCCGTTTAGACAGCCCGACCATTCGCAAGCGACTTAAAACCGATAACGACGAGTCTACGTTTATTGCTTTGCGTGCCGAAAGAAATAATTGGTAAACTTTGCTTTATAACTTATTTATCTAAAGCCGCAAGGTGAAAATCAATATGCTCTTTTATAAAACTCGCAATATAAAAATAGCTATGGTCATAACCCTCTCTATATTTTACATTTACAGACTGACCAGCAGCTTTAGCTGCCGCCACTAAATTCTCAGTGAGCAATTCTTTCTCTAAAAATTCATCTGCCTTACCTTGGTCTATCAGTAAGCTATCACCTCTTACATTGCCAGCCTTTAACAGCTCTGTTGCATCGTATGATTTTTTAATGTCGTCATCACCTCCTAAATATCCAGACAATGCTTTCTGCCCCCAAGGGCCTTTTGTTGGATTAACTATGGGCGAAAATGCAGATACCGACTTAAACATATCCTTTTCACGCAGACCTATAACTAAAGCGCCATGCCCACCCATTGAATGACCCATGATAGAAATATTATTAACATCGAAATTTTTCTTTAATATTTCAACTAGGTCTTTCGTAATGTAGTCATACATTTGATAATGATCTTTATAGCCATCAGTTGTGGCATTTACATAAAAACCAGCACCCGAACCAAAGTCATAAGAGTCATGTTCGTTTGGCAAATCTAAACCACGCGGCGATGTATCTGGGCAAATAAGCATAGTAGAGCTTTTAGCTAAGTATTGCTGCGCACCAGCTTTTGTAATAAAGTTTTCTTCTGTACAGGTTAACCCAGACAGCCAAATAATGGCGCTATTAATTTTTTGTGCCGGCTCAAATGTTGAAAACTTCATTGTGGTCTTAGTACTCACACTTTCGTGCTCGTAATAAACCGTGTGCCCGTCGAATATTTTATTTCGTTTAAGTTCTGTAATACTCATAATGCCAACTTATATTTAAAAGTTTATTGATCGAAGTCTATAACTGTACGAATACTTTTACCTTCGTGCATATAATCAAAAGCTACATTAATATCTTCTAGCGGCATTTTGTAAGTCACAAAATCATCAAGGTTAATTTCACCAGACATATACTGATCAACAAATTCTGGCAATTCTGAACGGCCTTTAACACCGCCAAAAGCAGAACCACGCCATACTCTCCCTGTTACTAACTGGAAAGGTCTCGTGCTAATTTCTTGGCCTGCACCCGCTACACCAATAATAATTGATTCACCCCAACCCTTATGCGCACATTCCAAAGCAATTCTCATTAAATTAACATTGCCTACGCATTCAAATGAGTAATCAACACCACCATCTGTTAGTTCTACAATCACTTCTTGAAGTGGCTTGTCGTAATCCTTTGGATTAATAAAGTCAGTACCGCCTAACTTCTTAGCCATTTCAAATTTATCTTCATTTAAGTCAATGCAAATAATACGGCTCGCTTTTGCCATACGTGCGCCTTGGATAACAGATAATCCAATACCACCTAAGCCGAATACCGCAACTGTTGCACCTTCTTCTACTTTAGCGGTTTTAAGTACTGCACCAATACCCGTGGTAACGCCACAACCGAGTAAACACACTTTATCTAATGGCGCTTCTTTATTAATTTTAGCCAATGAAATTTCAGGAATGACCGTGTACTCCGCAAAGGTCGATGTACCCATATAATGATAAATAGGCTTACCATCTTTTGAGAAACGAGTAGTGCCATCCGGCATTAAACCCTTACCTTGAGTTTCACGAATTTTTTGACAAAGATTAGTCTTGCCTGACATGCAGAATTTACACTCGCCACACTCTGGCGTATAAAGTGGAATTACGTGGTCACCTTCTTTTACAGAAGTTACACCTTCACCCAGTTCAACGACTATCCCGCCACCCTCATGACCTAAAATAGCTGGAAATATACCTTCGGGATCTTCACCAGACAAAGTAAATGCATCGGTATGACATACTCCAGATGCCGAAATCTTAACTAAAACCTCACCTTTTTTTGGGCCTTCTAAATCAACTTCTTCTATCGATAAAGGCTCATTCGGGCCCCATGCTACTGCTGCGCGTACTTTCATGTCTTCCTCCAAGGTATACTATTTTTTATATGCTTTATTTTTTATTATACACTTTAGTTTAATTCATGCTATTAACAAGCTTTGTGCGAGAATCTACTATGACAAAAATTGAATTTAATGAATTTTGCAAATCACTACCCCACACGACCTATGTTAAACAATGGGGCAATTCAGACGTGTGGAAAGTGGCTGGAAAGTTGTTCGCTGTTAGTGGGTGGACAGATGGCGATAAACCCGCATTTACTTTTAAAACTTCAGACCAGAATTATTATTTTTTAAGCGAAAAAGAAGGCTATCGCCCTGCACCTTATTTGGCCTCGCGCGGCATGAAATGGATACAGCAATATAATTGCACAAGCGCAGAGGACGAAGAACTTATCTACTACTTAAAAGAGTCTTACCGAATTGTTTCTTTGGGCTTAACGAAAAAACTTCAAAAAGAACTGGGCTTAAACCAAGACAATTAATATGCAAGCACAACAAGTTATAGATGCAATTCTAAAAACGTACGACGGTATAAAGCCAAAAGCTTCTTGGGGCGAAACATCAATGTTTTACAACCCAAACCTTGCTCTACCAAATGGTATTTATTTTTGCACTATTAAAACCCAAGACGGCCTTAACGATAAGTCATCGCAATTAGACCGTGACGACATTTATCGCCTTAGCATTGGTATTAACAAGGCCAGCTACAATAAACTATTTGGCGACAAACCCGGCAGACCCGCGAAAGGTGGAATCGTTGATACAGGCCATGACTTTACTCTTACAGACCAGCTTATGCCCCACCCTATTTATGCATGGATGAGCTGGGTGCAAATTATTAACCCTTCAGAGTCTTCATTTACAGAATTACTACCTTTATTAAGCGAAGCGCATGCCAGTGCCATGCTGAAATTCAATCGTAAAGTAAATAAATAACTTATACCTACCGCTTAATATATAAGTGTAATTCGTTTACACTTATAAACTAATATTTAACAATCTAATAACTTTTTTGGCGCTCCCAATAAATATGACTAAACTCAGTGTAAACCTTAACAAGATTGCTTTGCTTCGCAACTCACGTGGCCGTGACTACCCTAATGTTGTGAATTTTGCCAAACGTTTTATTGAGCTAGGCGCAGACGGCATTACGGTTCACCCTCGCCAAGACGAGCGTCATACAACAAAGCAAGATGTTTACGATTTAGCCGAAATAATGCCGCAAGATGGCACAATTGAATTTAATATTGAAGGCTACCCTTCTGAAGATTTTTTAGAACTTGTTGAAGCAGTAAAGCCTGCGCAATGCACACTAGTTCCTGACAAGCCGGGACAGCTAACATCGGACCATGGTTGGGATGTTATTACACATGCTGCTGAATTAGAAAAAATTTGCACACGCTTAAAACAAAGTGGCATTCGCACAGCTTTGTTTATTGACCCTGACCTTGAACAAATTAATGCTGTACCTACAACAGGCGCAGACCGTATTGAGCTATACACAGAGCACTTTGCCAAAGCCTACCAGCAGCCTAATGAAGAAGCAGTTTTAAGTACTTACAAAGCAGCAGCCAAACAAGCTATAGCTTTAGGCATAGAACTTAATGCCGGCCACGATTTAGACTTGAACAATTTAAAAACGTTTTTAAGCATTGGTAATATTAAAGAAGTATCTATTGGCCATGCGCTTACTATTGAATGCATAGAGCAAGGCTTAGAGAAAGTGACAGAGCAATACATTAGCATTTGCCACGGCTACCCCCTAATTTAATATAAGCCAAATACTAAGCTATATCTTTTTGTATGGCTGCTATCAACTGTTCTGTTCGAACATGAAAATGGTTGAATGCAACGTAGCCATTCGGATCAATCACAATAAACCACGGCGTGCCTTCGGTTTTATACTCGAGCATTGTCATTGGTCGACTTTCCCATTCATTATGGCCAGCATCAGGATCACCTTGGTCATGGCCAAACGGAATATCTAAATCATAGTTACTTTGGTTTTCTGCCAAAGCGCTGCGTGTATTCGTGTGATAACCCTCGAAGGTTGTTTGAATAGCAGCAATAGCCACTTTGTCACTATCTTTAAATGCAGCGTGTATTTTTTGCAGACTAGGAAAACCTACCGAATGACAACCTGGACACCAATTCTGAAAACATTTCAGAATAATCCACTTGCCTTTGTTAGCCGCCAAACTAAACGCATCAGACTCTTTACCGTTTGGACCAATCCAATATGGCACTTTAAGTTCCGGCGCTTTTTGACCACTTATGCCACGAGTACGCGTTTGTGCCATCAGACTGATTGGGCTGCCTAATAAGCCAAGGCTAGTTGCGCTAGTGAGCGAAGCCAAAGCACTGAATTTAGCACCGGCTTTAATAATTTTGCGTCGTGAATAATCAACTTGAGTCATAATAATCCTTATCTTTTGTTCATTACTGCCTTATATGTAAGAGTCTAATTCTCTTTTAAGTTCAACTCTTATAAAATATTGTTTTGCTTAAACATTGGATGCCTTGGCATATGCTTAGCGATATAGTTTTATACATGTGCTTATTAATAGTAGCCACTGGCTTTGCTGCTATTGGCCATGGCGGAGCCTCGGGCTATACCGCCGTTTTACTATTGGCTGAGTTCTCACCCGAACATATTCGTCCAATTGTTCTATGCATGAATATTGTTGTCACCCTGTGGGTGATTTTTACGCTACGACAAACTTTTTTTGACCGGCTGTCATTCCTGCGTTTATTCGTTCCGCTCATGGTGCTTTCCATTCCCGCTGCCTTTATAGGCGGGGCTATGAATATAGATTCAAGCATTTATAGAATGATAATTGCTGCTTTATTATTTTGCAGCGCTGTACGTTTATTATTTTCATTTAAACCATCACCAAACATTCATGTACCGCATACTGGCTTAGTTTTAATTCTAGGCGCGCTTCTTGGCTGGTTGTCTGGCTTAACAGGTATTGGTGGTGGTGTGTTACTAAGCCCCTTACTACTACTTTTAGGCTGGAGTGATATTCGCCGAAGTATTCCGATTGTTGCCGGCTTTATTTTGTTTAATTCTATTGCCGGTTTATCGGGTTATTTATTCCAGCATGAAGATGCCATTGCTGCAATTAAACAACTGCCATACTCTATGCTAGCACCTGCTTTATTGGGTGCAATTATTGGAACGTTTTGGGTGAAGCACCAAGCGCGCTCTAAAACACTGACTTACTTGCTAGCATTAATACTTGCCTTAGCAAGCGTCAAAATGTTTTATACCGGCTGGCTTAATATTTAAATTTCGATCAGGTGATCAGGAAGTTCGTTGTCGTTTTTACCTTTGGCAGGATAGTGCTCGCTTAATAAAGCGCCACATTCATCAATAGTACTTAGATAAGCTTCTGCTACTTTGCCGTCATCAACAAGATTTACAAAATTATCAATTATGTTTTGCCACTCACCTTCTTGAACATTCTGGTTGATGCCTGCATCAGCAATAATTTCCGCGTACTTTTCGTCTTTAGAAACAAACAGCATTAAACCCGTATTATCATTTGTCAGGTGTAAGCCCTCGATAAAGAATAATTCGTGAGCATGTCGGCTTGCACGAGAATACTTTACATACTTAGGCACTAAGAGCATCTTAAGTGGCGTCCACTGAAACACTACAGCTGCAACTATAAATATAGCAACTTGTATAAGGTAAGCAGGGTCTACACTGTCTATGCTAGCACTCCAATTTGCAGACTCAATTGTTTTTCCTAAAATAGCGAGTATGCCAGGGAAAGACAATGACAGTAGCGCTGCCCACAATGTTGGTATGTAGTAATAGTGATCACTACGCTGAGCTATTACCGTTACCAGTTCGGCATTAGTCGTCAGCTCAACGTCTTTGATACGTTGATTGATTGTTTGTTTTTCTTGTTGGCTTAAATGCACAGAGTTTCTCCGAAGTTAAGCTGTAAGCGTTGTATTGTGTTTATCATTACCAACCACCCGAAGCACCGCCGCCGCCGAAGCCACCGCCGCCGCCTCCAAAGCCACCGCCGCCGAAA
>CAYZLE010000069.1:0-7052 GCA_964479305.1 uncultured Gammaproteobacteria bacterium
TAATTTTGGGTATTATACCTTCTATGACAAATAAAACCGACAAAACAAATACACCTTTATTAGATAGCGTCATTATTGAGCCAGCTCAAACTGCCAAAACAAGCATTATTTGGCTGCATGGCCTAGGTGCCGACGGACATGATTTTGAAGGAATTGCTCCTCACATAATATTGCCATCAACAGCGGCCGTTCGTTATGTGTTTCCACATGCACCTATTAGGCCCGTTACGATCAATAACGGCTATGAGATGCGCGCTTGGTACGACATAAAAAGTGTTGATATAGCCGATAAAAGCCGTGCTGACAAAGCAAACATTGATGTTTCAGTTGAGCAAGTACGAGACTTAATTGAAGAAGAAATTTCAAAAGGTATACCCGCCGATAAAATCATATTGGCAGGTTTTTCACAAGGCGGGGTTATTGCTCTGCAAACGGCTTTGCAATACGAAAAACCTCTAGGTGGTGTGATGGTATTGTCATCATATGTGGCTTTGTCTGATGACTTATTAAGCAATTTAAATGATGCGAATAAAACCATTCCTATTTTTCTTGCACACGGTTTGCAGGATGCTGTTCTACCTTACACTTTGTTTGAGCAGACAAAAGAACTATTAAAAGAGGCAGATTATAGTTTTACGGAATTCAGTTATCCAATGGAACATAATGTAAGCGGCGAAGAAATTGCAGACATTACTACTTGGCTAACAAATCTAAAGGCGATTAAATAATGAGAATTATTGTTTTTTTACTTATGCTTTTTATTCATGCTTTCGCAAGTGCGGATGCAGTGCTGACTTTTAAAACTTCTAATCCGCGTAGCCCAGATAAAATAGAAATTAAAGATAGCAAAATTCGTTTGAGTAACGAGAATGACAGCATAGTTACTTTGTTTGATAACGATAAGAAAAAACTAACTTTGCTGAACCACAAAGAAAAAAATTATTACACCGTTACTGAAAAAAAACTAAAAGACGCAATTAGTGCTATTCGTAAAATTCAACAAGACATGAAAAAAGGCTTAACAGTTGAACAACAAAAAACCTTAGACGATGTGTTTGAAAAACAAGGTTTGGCATTTAATCCAAATGCCGTTAAGCAAAGCACTAAAGAAATGAAAAAAACCAACTTTAAGGGTATTGATTGTACGGTAGTGGTTACATTAATAAATGAACAAGTTGATAGTACGCACTGTATCGCAACAGCGCGTTATTTGGGTGTTAATAGTGCGGACTTTAATACTTACTTAAACCTTATGCATTTTCTAAAACAAATATCATTTGGTTTAGACAGTATTGATTCAAGTATGAAGAATGGTTTTGCTGGCTTACCAATAGTGAGCTACGACAAAAAGGGTGATTTAATAAATAAATTTATCAGCTTGCGTTCAAGCAATTTACCTAAAGAGTTATTTGCAATACCTAAAGGCTATGTTGAAGTAGGGCAACCATAAGAGTTAATGAAATGATTGTGAAGCCTTATCTATTATTGCTGCTCGCCAGCTTTGCAAGTATATTGATTGCAAACTCTGTTATGGCCAGCATTGCTGTCGCAACTTTAGAGGGCAAAAAAGGCCAGTTTGTTTATGAACGGACATTAAGCAATGGTGATGTTCAAAACATTCCAGTTCACTACTTTAATCCTAAAAACAAAGCAGAAAATAAAAAAATTGTATTTGTAATGCATGGCATGAAGCGTAACGCGACTACCTATAGAAAAGCCTGGATACAATACGCAAAAAAACACAATTTTATTTTGTTAGTGCCAGAGCTTTCTAGAGAGTACTTCCCTGGCCGTGCATATAACATGGGTAATGTTATTACGCGCGAGGGAGATTTTATTGATCCTTCATTATGGTCATTTAAAGTTATTGAAAATATATTTGATCAGGTGGTAAAGGATAATGTGAATTTGAATCAAAAACATTTTTATCTTTATGGTCATTCAGCAGGCTCACAATTTGTACATCGCTTAATGACCTTAAGCCCTAGTACTAGTCCGAAAGTGAAAATGGCTATAAGTGCTAATGCTGGTTGGTACACCATGTTAGATAAAAATACAGATTACCCTTATGGTTTAAAGGGCGTTGAGTTTAGTGAGGCGGAACTAAAAAACTTACTGGCTTCTAATATGTATATATTGCTAGGCACTGAAGATAATGATCCGCACCACAGGTCACTACGTAGAACAAGTGCAGTAATGCCGCAAGGCGAACATCGCTTGGCGCGCGGTATTAATTATTTTGAAAAAGCTAAAAATATTGCTGATAAGTTCAACAGCGATTTTACATGGCGCATGCAAAAGGTAGAAGGTGTCGGACATTCTAATAGAGGTATGTCTGAAGTTGCTGCCCAATTAATAGCAACGGACTAATCGAAGCCGATTAATAGTAATAGGCCGACATAAATTATGCCCGCAGAATTATTAAAATCACGCAGTCAATGGAAAGATATTGAGCAGGTTAAAAGAGTATTTTTACCTGAGTCTGCTAGTTATAACCTTTATGACACTACTTCACTTACAACAAAAATAAAAGCACATTGTCGAAGTGTTAATAAGCCATTTTCAGTTTTGGTGATAAATGAAGAATACGGCAAGCCGACTTTAAATGAACAAAAAAACTTAAGAATGCGTAATGGTTTGTTTGCCCGTATTCGTGAAATATATTTATTGTGTGGCGAAGAAAAAATTATTTACGCCCGCAGTATTATTCCAGTAAGTACTATGACAGGCCGGCAGCGCCAAATTAAGTTTTTGAAAAACCGAGCTTTAGGTGCATATTTATTTTCTGACAGGTCACTCAGGCGAGAAATTACTCAAATAGCAAAAGCTACAAATTCTAAACAGGCTAAGCCTATTTGGGGCCGTCGTTCAGTTTTTGATGTTGATAATAAACCGCTGTTAGTTGCAGAGTGGTTTTTGAAAGACGAAGTTTATAAGTAAAAATTTAAACTTTATTGTTTAAATTGCAGGTCCTGCCAATGCCTTCTGCATAAAACGTACGAATAAATCAGTATTCATTAAGCCGGTTATAACGAAGCCCCATATTGCACCACTTAAATGCGCAAGGTGGCCGATGTTATCAGAGGCATTTTTATCTTTGTACCATGAATAAATAATATAAGCCGCGCCCGCTAAAATTTGCGGAATAGGAATAACACCATACAAATATAAGTTCTGCCAAGGTGCAAAAAGTATTACGGCAAATACAACGGCGGAGACGCCGCCCGAAGCACCTAGTGCTGCATAGTTTGCATTATTTTGGTGGCGAATATAACTGGGTGTAGATGCGACAACAATGCCGCCAATGTATAAAACTAAGAATTTAAGGCTGGTAAATTCGCCTAAGAAATGTGGATAAAAAATATTCTCTATGGCATTGCCAAATGACCATAGTACAAACATATTAATGCCTAAGTGCATTAAGTCGGTATGGATAAAGCCTGAGGTGATAAAACGGTACCACTGCTTATGATTTTTAATTGTGAAAGGATGAAATAATAAAATGCTTTTAGCTTGTCGGTTTTGCATGAAGGCAAAAGAAATAATACAAGTTATGGCGACTATAATATTTGTTAGGCTGAACAAAGAAGATTCCATGGCATGGCTTTTTTAAAAGTAAAAAAACATCATAAGCCATAGTGTGATTGAAGACTAATAATAATTGTATCAAGCTGGAAATTTGCTTAAAGTAGTAGTCCAATTTTAATCAATACCTCGAGGGTGTCGTGAGTAAAGCTTTAATCATGTCTATAGATCAAGGAACCAGTAGCAGTCGCGCTATTGTTTTTGATTTACAAAACCGTATTGTGAGCGTTGCTCAACAAACATTTGAACAGCATTACCCTCATGATGGCTGGGTTGAACACAATCCTGAAGATATTTGGCAGACTAGTTTGCAAGTGGCGAAGCAAGCGCTTCAAGAAGCAGAAGGTAATAACGAGGGTGAAGTTGTTGCTATTGGTATTACCAATCAGCGCGAGACGACTGTTGTATGGGATAAAGCTAGCTTAAAGCCTATTTACAATGCCATTGTTTGGCAAGACCGCCGCACAGCAAAACAGTGCGATGAAATAAGACAGTCTTATAAAGAAAGCGACCTGCAAGCTAAAACAGGTTTATTGTTGGACCCTTATTTTTCGGCAACGAAAGTAGCTTGGGTTTTAGATAATGTTGAAGGCGCAAGAAAGAAAGCTGATCAGCTTGCCTTTGGTACAGTAGATTGTTTTTTACTTTCACGTTTGACGAATGGCAAAGTGCACGCAAGTGATGCGAGCAATGCCAGCCGCACAAACTTATTTAATATTCACACTCAAAAATGGGATAAAGAACTATTAGATTTGTTTAATGTGCCGGAGTCTGTGTTGCCAGAGGTTAAAGACTGTGCCGCAGAATTTGGTATGACGGACAAGCAATGGTTTGGACGTGAAATTCCAATTAGAGGAATGGCGGGCGATCAGCAGTCGGCATTAATTGGGCAGTGCGGTTTTGATGTAGGTGATATAAAAAGCACCTACGGCACGGGTTGTTTTGTTGTTAACAACACAGGTTCAGAGTGCCTTCAATCTAAAAACCGTTTGTTAAGTACAGTGGCTTATCGTTTAAATGGTGAAACAACTTATGCTTTAGAAGGCTCTATATTTAATGCGGGCACGACAATGCAGTGGCTTCGTGATGAAGTAGGCTTGATTGATGATGCTAAAGAAAGCGAAGGCATTGCAAAAGCTTTAGACGATACGCAGGGTGTTTATTTAGTGCCGGCTTTTACTGGCCTAGGTGCACCGTATTGGCGACCTGATGCGCGAGGCATGCTGACGGGCTTAACACGCGATAGTAACAGTAAGCATATTGTGCGCGCAGGGCTAGAATCAGTTTGTTATCAAACTTATGATTTGCTTACAGCCATGCAACAAGATGGTGTGCAGGTAGAGTCGATTAAAATTGATGGCGGTATGGTGAAGAACAATTGGTTGGCGCAGTACCTGGCTGACATTGTCGATGTGCAAGTACAGCGACCGCAGGTTATGGAAACCACGGCTTTAGGCGTAGCTTATTTAGCTGGTTTACAAAGTGGATTGTATAAAGATTTAGATGAGATTAAGCAAAACTGGCGATTAGATTCTGAATACAAACCTCAAATAGATGAGCAAAAACGTTCAGCGGCATTGGCGGGTTGGCAAAAAGCCATTAAACAAGTTTTAGCTTAATAAGCGCTTAATCCAAAAGGCTGTTTAAGTCGGGCACATTGCCATATTCAGCGTGACCAATACCAGCAAGGTGGCCAATGCCAAATTTCTTGGCAGAATGAAGAACTTGCACATTATCATCTACAAATAAGGCACGTTCTTTTTGAATGTTTTCGTTTTTGCAAAATATTTCCCAGAATGCCTGCTCTTCTTTGGGGTAGCCATAGTCATGCGATGTGATAATGCCGTCAAAATACTTTTCAATATCACAAGCTTCTAGCTTAACTTCTAAACCGTCGCGATGAGAATTCGTGGCCATAATCACACGTTTATTAGCGGCAACCCATTCTAAAAATTCAATAGAATTATCTAAAATGCGCGATCTATGTCGAATTTCATACTTCAACTTTTTAATATTTAAACTAAAGCGTTCACTCCAATAGTCCGTGCAATACCACTCAAGTGTGCCTTGCTTGCTTTTAATGGCAGTAAAGGTGGTTTTTTTGGCCTCGTCTAAAGGCACATTATGCTGTTTCGCATAAGCGATAGGAACATACTCAAGCCAAAAGTAGTTATCGTACTCTAGGTCTAAAATAGTGCCGTCCATATCTAACAAAACGGTATCGATATTGTTCCAATCTATGTTATTCATAAGTAATAAATATAAAGCGTAAATAGTATTGGGTGTATTATATAGGCAAGATGAAAAAAGAAACTAAAAATAACCCTGAGATTTTAAGTACAGAATTACTTGATGGGCAGACCACTTTTGATACAATTTTACAGGTTGAAAGTTTACATTTGCGCTTTTCTAATGGTGCTGAAAGGCATTTTCGACGAGTGGCGAATAAAGGCCGTGGAGCGGTATTGATTGTTCCTGTATTAGAGAGTAAAACAGTACTTTTAATAAATGAATACTGTGCTGGCACAAAACGCTATGAATTGCAGCTACCCAAAGGTGGTATTGACGAAGGCGAAACGGTGTTAGAAGCTGCTAACCGTGAGTTAAAAGAAGAGGTTGGAAAGGGCGCTAAAAAATTAAAGCGTTTGACACAACTGGCTATGGCTCCGGGGTTTATGCCTCACTGTACAGATATTGTTTTGGCCGAAGATCTATATGATGAGCGTTTGCAAGGTGATGAACCTGAGCAATTAGAAGTTGTACCTTGGCCGATTAAAAAAATACATGAATTAGCTATGAATGAAAAAGTAACAGATTCTAGAAGTTTAGCCGCGCTGTATATGGTTAAGGAAATGATGAATGCATAAAGATATTGAAGAGATAGACTTTAAAAGTTTACTCAAAAAAGTATGCAAGATAGCAGCAAAAGCAGGCGAATCTATTGTAGATATTTACCTACAAACTTCATTTGAAGTAAATAATAAGCCTGACAGCTCTCCAGTAACAGAAGCCGATATGATGGCTCATCATGTTATTAAGAAGCACCTTAAGCATATTAGTAACTTTCCAGTTTTGTCGGAAGAGTCTAAAGCGATAAGTTTTGAAGAAAGAAAAAATTGGACAACATATTGGCTAATTGACCCGCTTGATGGAACGCGTGAATTTATAAAGCGTAATGATGAATTCAGTGTGAATATTGCCTTAATTCATCAGGGCAAAGCTATTTTAGGTGTGATTTATGCGCCTGTTACAGAAATGTTGTATGCAGCTGCAAACGGTTTAGGTGCTTACCGCCGTGAGCCGATGCAAAATTTTCAGAGAATTAAATCAAGGTTGAAACCGAGTAAGCCTGATGTTTTTGGTAGCCGCTCTCATCAGTCGAAAAAGTTATATGACTTTTTGCAACAGGTTGAGAATTACAACTTAATTAAAATGGGGAGCTCGCTAAAAAGTTGCATGATTGCTGA
>CAYZLE010000070.1:0-6991 GCA_964479305.1 uncultured Gammaproteobacteria bacterium
GAACCTTCGATAGTTGAGCCGCTAATATTTATGTGCCAAAAGGCATCACCAATATCAGAGCAATTGTTTTGACAACAAAGTGTAAAGCGAGAGCCTCTTAGGCTTAATGATGAAAGTTTACTTTTTGCAAAACAAAGACCTTCTTCGAAAAGGCATTGAATAAAGTCCATAGATGGCAAGGTTGCGCCATTATTCAGCTCTGTAATACCTTCAAGGTTTAGTCGACCTTGAATATGAAAGCCTCGGAGGTGTATTTTTCCAACGTTATCATTTTGGCTGACTTCTATAATTAGATCACGAAGTTTATCGGCTGGTATAAGTGGTAGGCTGTTAAGGGCGGGAAAGGGGGTAAGTTCTTCTTTCCCTTGGCATAATTGCCCTTCGTCTTCATCAAAATCTATGCCGTAAGCACGGGAGTTCTTTAACCAGAGTCGTTTTATATCTCTTATAGTCTTGGCATTTTGATTCATAATCCCTCTCCTTGATGAAGAAAGATTAATATTATTTTAATTTGAATTCAATAATTTATTTATTGGTTTAGCTAAGTAGAATTACAGCCTAGCTTTTATTACCTATTTTGCTTTCAGTGCCACCAAGTAAATTTTTAATGTTTTGCTTGTGACGAATAAAAATAAGCGTCGACATGCACAGTACGATAAGAGTCCAGTCTAGTCGTGAAGTAATTAACCATATATATAAGGGTCCAGCAGCAAAAGTCACTAAGCCAGCAAGTGCTGAGAAGCGGAAGGCCGCAGCGGTAATTAGCCAAGTAGCCCCACAAGCTAAGAATGTATAAGGGTTTAGGCCTAGTAGCATACCAAAAGCAGTTGCCACACCTTTGCCGCCTTTGAATTTAAGAAATACAGAAAATATATGCCCGATAAAAGCCGATAGGCCCGCTAGTGCGGCAGGTAAGTGCCAATCTATACCTTGTTTTTGCATAAGGTATTTAACTATTAATAAAGGAATGGCGGCTTTAAATGCATCGCCTAGTAGCGTAATGGCTGCGCCTACTTTGCTACCTGTACGTAAAACGTTGGTTGCACCGGGGTTGCCAGAACCTAGTGTGCGAGGATCAGGTAATCCCATCACTTTACAGGTTATAATTGCAGTTGAGATTGATCCGCATAAATAACTAATGGCGCATATAGCAATTAGCATCAGTGCGTATTCATATGAAAATGACATAGTAAGCCTCGATAATGAGCGCTTATGATAAGTGCCTTGCGCAATAATTAAAAGTAAAATATGAGCCTAAAAGTAACGCAGATTTCTAATAACTCTTCTGTTAATTCCAGCTTACCTCCTATTCTGTTGATTCATGGTTGGGCGATGAATAATGCCGTTTTTCAGCCTTTAATTGAGGCTTTGCCTGAGTATAGTTTTTACGGAATCGATATGCCGGGGCATGGTACTAATGCCGCTGTTGACTTGGGTTCTAGTTTGGATGATTGGGCCGCAGCTGCGGAAAAGGCTATTTTAACGAATGTTGATTTATCCAGTTTTCATTTAGTGGCGTGGTCATTAGGCGGTATGTTGGCGACGCGTTTGGCGAATACCTTTGGTCATAAATGTGTGTCGCTAAGCCTATTGTGCAGCAACCCGCGCTTTGTTCAGGCTGAAGATTGGCAATATGCAATGCCGGAGCAATATTTGAGTCAGTTCATTAAAAACTTGCAAGAAAACAAGCAGCAAGTAGTGGAAGACTTTATGGCTTTACAGGTGCGCGGTTCTCAGCAAGCCGAGAGCGTACTGGCAAAAGTAATGGCTTTGGTTGAAGAGGGTGGCTTGGCAAGTGAGCAAGGTTTGAATAATGGTCTGCATATATTAAAGCATGATGACGAGCGCCAAACTTTGTCTGAATTGGCTTGCCCAGTTAATGTTGTTCTTGGTAAAAACGACACTCTTGTGCCGCGTGGTGTTAAGGCAGACTTTGAAAAGCTTGTGCCAAATGCCACTATTAATACAGTGCTCAAAGCAGGGCATGCGCCTTTTATATCTCATGTTGAAGAAACGGCCGGCATAATACAGGACTTTCTAAAGCAAGTTGCAGGCGGTAATTAGTCAGCCATGTTAGAAGCTAAAAATAATATAGACGATAAAGTAAGAAAGTCTTTCGATAAGGCTGCAACAACTTACCAAGAATATGCCGTGCTGCAAAAACAAGTGGCAGCAGGTGTTGAGCATTTATGTATGCGCTATGGGGCGCAAAATGCTGCACAATTGCTCGATTTAGGCGCGGGCACTGGTTTTGTCACTCTGCCTTTATTGCATGCCTGCCCAAATAGTCAGGTAACCGCTTTAGACTTTTCACAGAACATGCTCAATACTATGCCTGATCATAAGAATTTGACCAAGGTATGCGCTGACTTTAGAAGTCTGCCCTTAGAAAACGATACATATAATATAGTATCGTCGAGTTTGGCCTTGCAGTGGGGGCAAGATTTAAATGCTTTATTTAAAGGCGTGCAGCAAGTTATCGCTAAAGATGGCTATTTAATATTTGCTACCTTGTTAGAAAACTCATTGCATGAACTAAGAGCCTGTTGGAAGCAGGTAGATGGTGAAGACCATATTAATCAATTTGTAGATAAGCAAACGCTAACAGATAGTTTGCAGGCGGCCGGCTTAGAGCTGGTTGAAGATCGCCGCGAGACGATTACTTTGCATTACGCTTCTGTAGTCGACATCTTAAAGTCATTAAAAGGCATTGGTGCGAATACACGCTTAAATATGCAGAGTAAGTCTGCTTCTGGTGGTGGCCTTGGTGGCAAGGAAAAGATAAAAAAATTAGCGCAAAACTATGAAAGTTACCGCGTTGCCGACAGAGATAAAGCCGGATTGCCATTAAGTTATGACGTGCAGTGGTTTGTAATGAAAAAAAAGTAGTTTTTAATGCAATTAATTTAGTCTCATATGAGACTAAAAGCATTTTTTGCTATAGAATTGCTCCGATTATAAAAAGAAAACTCAGGAGAACAGTTCTATGCCTATTTTTAAGGCTTGGTTCCTAAAGTTTGCTGCAGTGATGGGGACACTTGCAGTATCCACAGCGGCTTTTGCCGACTGGGACATGAATTTAATGCGCGGCGTAACACCGCTTACTAAAGACATGTATGACTTGCACATGCTTATTCTCTATATTGTAACGGCTATTGGTATTGTGGTTTTTGGCCTCATTGCTTGGTCTGTTATATTTCATCGCAAATCTCGTGGCGTAACACCTGCTACTTTCCATGAAAGTCACACAGTTGAATTACTTTGGACAATTATTCCATTTGTAATTTTGATTGCTATGGCATGGCCGGCAACGAAAGTGCTGATTAAAATGGAGCAAACTGGTGATGCTGAAATGACTTTAAAGGTCACAGGCTATCAGTGGATGTGGCATTACGACTACGTTGGTGAAGGCGTTGAATTCTACAGTAAGTTAGACGAAGCAAGTAATGCAGCACGTCAGCGAGGTTCAGGTATTGATCCTGCAACTGTTCCAAATTACATTCGAAATGTTGATAAAGAAGTGGTTTTACCAGTAGGTAAAAAAATCCGCATCGTTACGACTGCAAGTGATGTTATCCACGCATGGTGGGTTCCAGAGCTAGGCGGCAAAAAAGATGCGATTCCAGGCTTTGTTAACGAATGGTGGATGGTAATCGAAGAGCCGGGTGTATACCGAGGCCAATGTGCTGAACTATGTGGTCAAGATCACGCGTTTATGCCTGTTGTTGTCCGTGCCGTTCCAGAAAATGAATATTTTGCTTGGTTAGCCGAGCAAAAGCAGCTTGCTGCTAAATAATAGGGGTGAAGAGAGATGTCTGATCACGATCACGGCCCAGCTAAAGGTTTGATGCGTTGGGTAACCACCACAAACCATAAAGACTTGGGTTCTTTATATTTATGGTTCGCCTTCATTATGTTTTTTGTGGGCGGTTTTATGGCACTTATTATTCGTGCCGAACTGTTTCAGCCGGGTATGCAATTTGTAGATCCGCAGTTCTTTAACTCAATGACAACCATGCATGCGCTGATAATGATTTTCGGTGCGGTAATGCCTGCGTTTGTAGGTTTATCTAACTGGTTAATTCCAATTATGATTGGTGCGCCAGATATGGCTTTGCCTCGTTTAAATAACTGGGGTTTCTGGATACTACCTTTCGCATTCACAATGTTACTAAGTACATTGTTTATGGACGGTGGTGCTCCTGCTGGTGGTTGGACTATGTATGCACCTTTAGTGCTGCAAACAGGTGATGCTTTCCCATTTGTAATCTTCGCGGTTCACTTAATGGGCATCTCATCAATCATGGGTTCAATTAACGTGGTAGCGACTATTCTAAATATGCGCGCACCAGGTATGACACTAATGAAAATGCCATTGTTTGTATGGACATGGTTAATCACAGCTTACCTACTTATTGCGACTATGCCTGTATTGGCCGGCGCAGTAACTATGCTGCTAATGGACAAGTACTTCGGTACCAGCTTCTTTACAGCAGGTGGTGGTGGTGATCCAGTATTGTATCAACACATTTTCTGGTTCTTTGGTCACCCTGAAGTGTACATTTTGATCTTGCCTGCATTTGGTATTGTTTCAATGATCATTCCTACTTTTGCACGTAAAAAACTATTTGGTTATGCGTCGATGGTATATGCAACGGCTTCAATCGCATTCTTGTCGTTTATCGTATGGGCTCACCATATGTTTACAGTAGGTATGCCATTATCGGGCGAGCTGTTCTTCATGTTCTCAACTATGTTAATTGCTGTGCCAACAGGTGTAAAAGTATTTAACTGGATGGCAACAATGTGGCGCGGCGCAATGACATTTGAAACACCAATGTTATTCTCGATTGGCTTCTTGGTTATGTTTACGCTGGGTGGTTTCTCAGGTGTGATGATGGCGATTACGCCAGTTGATTTCCAATACCACGATACCTACTTCATCGTAGCTCACTTCCATTACGTACTAGTACCGGGCGCAGTATTTTCTATTATTGCTTCTGTATATTACTGGTTACCAAAATGGTGTGGCAACATGTACAACGAAACACTAGGTAAATGGCATTTTTGGCTATCGGCTATTTCGGTAAATATTACCTTCTTCCCTATGCATTTCGTAGGTTTAGCAGGTATGCCGCGTCGTTACGCTGATTACGCTGTTCAATTCGCAGACTTTAATGCGATTGCGACAGTAGGTGCATTTATATTTGGTTTCTCTCAATTACTATTCTTATACATTGTTATAAAGACAGTATGGTTTGGTAAAGAGAAAGCAACTAAGCAAGTTTGGGAAGGTGCTGAAGGTCTTGAGTGGGAAGAGCTAGATTCTCCACCAGCTTATCACTCGTTCACAACACCGCCTGTTGTTAAGTAATACAGCAAGCAAAGATTAGTTTATGACAGAAAAAAATAAGCCTGATCAAGATAACCTTGATCAGGTCAATGTAGACCAGGCAAATGTAAAACAGGCCGAGAATAATAAAATCTCAGCTTGGAAAATGTTACTCGTTGTTATTGGTATGTTTGGTTTTGGTTTTGCTTTAGTGCCTTTGTATGATGTTATTTGTGACATCACAGGTTTAAATGGTAAAACCGGTGTAATCGATGCTAGTGAATTAGCAAAGAGTGAAGCTGATGTAAGCCGTGAAATTGATGTGAGTTTTATTACCAGCATTAATGAGTCGGCACCGCTTGAATTAAAGGGCGAAGTTGCACAGCTTAAAGTTCACCCAGGTAAAAGCTACACAGTTAACTTTATTGCGAAAAATACTTCAGATAAAGTAATAATTGCACAAGCTATACCGAGTGTTACACCACGCGATGCTTCAATGCATTTTGACAAGGTTCAGTGTTTTTGCTTTGAAGAGCAAGAGCTTCAACCGGGCCAAGAAGTCATAATGCCAGTTGAATTTATTGTAAAAAACGAATTGCCAAAAAAAGTAACATCAATAATTTTGTCGTATACGTACTTTGATAATAGTTAACAAAAATAAATAAAGAATAAAGTGAGGAAAAACTATGGCTCATAATAAAGATGCCTATTTTGTACCGGAGAGCACAAACTACTGGCCTATATTAGGTACAGTGGGTTTAGTGGGTATGGTTGGTGGCTTTGCCGCATTTCTAAACGGTTCAGCACTAGGCCAATATGCCATGATTTTTGGTTTAGGTGCATTTCTTATTACTTTGTGGGGTTGGTTCCGTGAAGTGATTCAAGAAAGCCACGCTGGTTTATACACAAAGCAAGTTGACTATACTTTCCGTTGGGGTATGTCTTGGTTTATTTTCTCAGAAGTGATGTTCTTCTGTGCATTCTTTGGCGCTTTGTTTTACGCACGTAATTTATCTTTACCGTGGATTAGTGGTGAAGGTGCGGGTGTTGTAACGCACGAGTTGCTTTATCCTACATTTGACTACTTTTGGCCTAGTAATGGTCCACAAGCATTAGGTGGTGAATTTGAGTCAATGGGTCCTATGGGCTTACCTTTAATCAATACCTTATTACTACTTGCTAGTGGCGTTACATTAACATGGGCTCACCATGCGATGATCAAGGGTCACCGTAAGCAAATTATTTGGGGTTTATTCTTAACTGTTTTACTAGGCGCTATCTTCATGTGCTTCCAGGTTGAAGAATATATCCACGCTTATAAAGATTTAAACCTAACCCTTGAAACAGGTGTATACGGCAGTACATTCTTTATGCTGACGGGTTTCCACGGTTTCCACGTGACGATTGGTGCAATTATGTTAGCGGTAATGCTAGTGCGAGTTTGCATGGGGCATTTCACACCAGAAAATCATTTTGCCTTCGAAGCGTGTGCTTGGTACTGGCACTTTGTTGATGTGGTTTGGTTAGGTCTATTTATCTTCGTTTATATAATGTAAATGTTGCATTGTGTTAGCTAAACGTCTGACCAGATTGTAAAGCATAAAAAAGCGCGGTTAACCGCGCTTTTTTATGCTTCAAAATTACTGATAAAATAGAGTT
>CAYZLE010000071.1:0-6885 GCA_964479305.1 uncultured Gammaproteobacteria bacterium
GTTCTAATTCTTCTTGAGATTTAAGCTTAAGCTGCACTATTCGAAATTAACGCAGAGTGTTATTTGAAAACATGGTGGAAATATTGTGGCTAATAGATGCACCTAAACGCGAGGCAAACTTTTCAAGAATATCTGGATTAGGTGTAAAGTTAACCAGCTCCTCTTCACCAATTTCATCACGTGCAATTGAACGTATATCACTTAGTTCATCAACCAAACCTAACTCAACACCCTTTTCGGCAGTCCAGATCAAACCGGAAAAAATATCATCATTAGCTTGTAAGCGATCACCACGACCATCTTTAACCGCTTGAATAAACTGCGCGTGAACCTCTGAGAGCATTTGCTTCAAATGCGCTGTAGCTTTAGGGTCTTCTTCCGAAAACGGGTCGGCAAGCGCTTTATTTTCACCCGCTGTTAAAACACGGCTTTCAACACCTAACTTTTCCATTGCTTCAACAAAACCAAAGCCCTGCATAATTACACCAATAGAACCAACAAGGCTTGCGCGATTAGCAAAGATTTTTTCTGCGCCTGCGGCAACAAAATAACCACCCGAAGCACCAATATCATCGATAACAGCATGCAGCGGAATACCAGGATACTTAGCACGTAAACGTAGCATTTCATCATAAATTTGGGCGGACTGAACTGGGCTACCACCTGGGCTGTTAATACGCAAAACCACACCAGAAGTACCTTTGTGGTCAAAAGCTGCTTGCAAGCCATTTATAATCATATCGGCGTTCGCCGCATCCGAAGCAATAACACCGTTTAAATCAACAACCGCGGTGAATTTACCTGAAACCGAAGCTGTAGGCTTGCTTCCTAAAGATTTCCCTGCACTCATTAACCCAAACAGAGCCAGAACGATGAAGGTTAAGTATAAAAAGGTCAGTATTTTCCACAACATGCCCCAGCGACGAGACTTGCGCTGCTCAACAATGGCGGCCATAGCAACCTTACTAAGCACTTCATCGCGTTTAGATGCGGCATTAATTACATCATTGTATTCGGCATTCATGCTTGCTTGATTATGAGACTCTTCCAATGGAAACTCCTAAGTGATGATTTAAATAGTGGTAATTTAAATAGTAATTACTTAATAAATAATGTGCTCTACTTCAACAACAATTCTGGCAAAGACTGAATAGAGTCTAAGAGCACAGTCGGTTTACTTGCTTGCAACTGGTCTTTACCATGAGCGCCCTGCGCTACTGCAACCGTTGCCATATTAATGTTATTAGCCATATCTATGTCAAAAGTGGTGTCGCCAATCATTACAGCTTGCTCCACTTCAAGGTCCAACTCAGACAATATTTCATTGAGCATCATTGGATCAGGCTTACAGGCAGTTTCATCAGCTGTTTTAGTTAAATCAAAATATTTGCCAACACCAAAATCCTCAAGGTCTTTCTTTAAACCTATACGGCTTTTACCCGTAGCAATCGCTAAAAAATAACCGGCCTTTTGCCAGTTTTGCAGCATGCTTTCTACGTTTTCAAACAAGGCAAAGGGATCAGTATTTTTATACATAAAGTGCTCTTTATATACCTTTACATATTGTTGCTTAATGCCATTTTCAAGCCCTGGGTACAAACGCTCAAAAGCACCATCTAAAGACAAGCCAATTATCTGGCGATACTCCTCAGGCGATAATACTGGCAACTGCAACTCTAAAGCTGCAGCTTTTAAACAACTAACAATACGACTAGCGGAATCTAGCAATGTTCCGTCCCAATCAAAAATAATGCACTTTATAGGCGCTGTACTTAACATATAAACTGTTTACTCTTTATTTTCAGAATGATTTAAGTCTAATAGCGTTTGAAGCTCATTAGGTAAAGGCGCATCAAAACTTAAGTCCTCGCCATTATATTCGAAATGCAGTAATTTTGAATGCAAAAACAAACGATTCAGACCTTTAGATTTATATTCAGCATTGGCTTTTTTATCACCGTACTTGCCATCACCCAAAATAGCATGGCCCAAGTATCGGCTATGAACACGAATTTGGTGCTTGCGACCCGTAATTAAGTCTACCTTTACAAAACAACTATCTTTAAAACGCTCTATTACCGTAAATTCAGAATGTGCTGGTTTACCTTTTTCATTGTCAACAACCACCATTTTTTCACCACTGACTTCTACGTCACCAAGCAAAGCTTGCTTTACAACCGTGTGCTTATTTTTAAGCTGGCCGTGCAACAAGCACACATACTGTTTTGTTATTTGGCGGTCTCGGAAGATATCTTGTAATTTTAATAAGGCGGGCCTGTGCTTGGCCACTAATAAGCAACCACTCGTGCCTTGGTCTAAACGGTGAACTAGTTCTAAGGAGTTTTTCTTCTCATAAAAATCTGCAGCCGATGGAACCGCTTCTAAGTGATAGTCACTCTTTAATAATTCAATAAGGCCATAATGCAAGCCCGTGCCACCATGCACTGCTAAGCCAGCAGGCTTGTTAAGCACCAAAAAATCATCATTCTGATAAAGAATGCCAGCACAAATTGACTCAATCTGAACGAGCAAACGATCATTTAATCGCACTTCGTCACCCGCCTTTTCTTCAAGTCTCATAGGCGGTATACGAACGATGTCACCCTCTTGAAGGCGATATTGAGGCTTTATACGCTTTTTATTCACGCGCACTTCACCCTTACGCAAAATACGGTAAACGTATGATTTGGGCACAGTTTTCAAATAGAATAACAGGAAGTTATCTATGCGCTGATCGTGCCTTTCAGAGTCAATAGTGAGGAAATGCACGGCTTTAAAGTCAGTATTGCTCACTATTTAACACCGTTACAAGAAAGATTAATGAGATTGATTGCTGTATTCACTTAAGGTTGTTATAGTAACAGAGTTAATGCGAGATAGAGACTCTATATAATAGCTCAGCAGAATGCATAGGCCGACAACTTTATTCGGCAAACTTATCCATTCTGGTCTTAATATCTTCGCAAATGAATTAGTAAGTAAGTGGTAATTAAACCGCTTCCTTTAGGTAGCTGTTAAGAATTAACAGCAATAAGTTTACATTAATAACGATACCTACAACGACTTACAACTGAATATATTTGAATTATTGCTGATGTGGCTTAAGTATTAAGCGGCATTACTAAGAAAGATTAGATATTAGAATTTTTGCCTGCTGAAGCAGCCTTAAATTATATTACACCCTTCACTTACCTTACAAAATGTAAGGATAACAAGGGCGTATCCCTCAGTTAGTCCAGTTTGTCTAGGTATCCATAATTTTAGGATACAAAATGAAAAGAATGTTAATCAACGGTACTCAGCAGGAAGAGTTACGCGTTGCACTCGTAGATGGTCAGTTACTTCGTGACCTTGATATTGAAACCCCTTCTAAAGAACAAAAGAAATCAAACATATACAAAGCCAAAGTTACACGCGTTGAGCCAAGCCTTGAAGCGGTATTTGTTGACTACGGTTCTGAAAGACACGGCTTTTTACCAGCCAAAGAAATTGCAAAACACTATTGTGCTCCCGGCTCAATAGATGACAGAGGCCGCATTGATTTAAAGAAAGCGATTAAATCTGGTCAAGAAATTGTTGTTCAAGTTGAAAAAGAAGAACGCGGCAACAAAGGCGCAGCCTTAACTACAAAAATTAGTTTAGCGGGTCGTTACTTAGTATTAATGCCAACAGATGGCCGCGCTGGTGGCGTGTCTCGTCGTATTAATTCTGAAGATCGCGCTGAAATTCGTGAAGCACTTTCACAAATAGATATTCCAAATGATATGGGCGTAATTGTTCGTACTGCTGGTGTGGGTCGTTCAGCTGAAGAACTTCAGTGGGACTTTGAATACCTACAACAACTTTGGGGCGTAATTAGTGAGGCTAGCGAGCAACGTGCTGCACCTTTCTTAATCTACCAAGAAAGCAACGTAATCATTCGTGCTTTACGTGACCATTACCGTGCTGACATTGGCGAAATTTTAATTGATGAAGAGTCAATCTTCCAACAAGCTCAAAATTTCATGAACCAAGTTATGCCGAATGACACGCGTAAGCTTAAGCTTTACGAAGATAAAATTCCCCTATTCAACCGCTTTCAAATTGAATCTCAAATTGAGTCAGCATTTAACCGTGAAGTAACACTACCTTCTGGCGGCTCGATTGTTATCGATCACACAGAGGCATTAACCGCTATTGATATTAACTCGGCGCGTGCAACTAAAGGCGGCGACATTGAAGAAACAGCGACTAACACTAACCTAGAAGCGGCAGATGAAATTGCACGTCAATTACGTATTCGTGATTTAGGTGGCCTAGTTGTTATTGATTTTATCGATATGAATGCTAACAAACATCAACGTGAAGTTGAAAACCGCGTACGTGACGCACTACAAATTGATAGAGCGCGTGTTCAAGTGGGTCGTATTTCACAATTTGGCTTATTAGAAATGTCACGTCAACGTTTACGCCCTTCTCTAGGTGAATCTAGTGAAATGGTTTGCCCACGTTGTTCAGGTCACGGCACCATTCGTGGCGTTGAGTCTCTAGCTCTGTCCGTTCTACGTATCGTTGAAGAAGAAGCGATGAAAGAAAATACGGCTAAAGTGAAAGTTCAGGTTCCTACTAGCGTTGCTACTTTCTTAATGAACGAGAAACGCGATTCAATTAATGCTGTTCAATCTCGTAATGCTATTGATATTGTTTTAATTCCTAACAAAGACATGGAAACACCGCACTACACTATCGACCGTGTTCGCATGAACGACGATAACGATACTGATACGGCTCCAAGCTACGAATTAGCGACACCAGCTGCTGAGCAAGCAACTCAATCAAGCACTGAAACGAAAACTAGCGTTACTAAAGAACAGCCTGCTGTTAAAAATATTACGCCTGCTGCACGTGCTCCTAAGCCAAAAGCGAAAGGCCCAGGCATTATTCGTCGTATTTTAATTGCTTTATTTGGTGATGGTTCAACTAAACCCGCACCTAAGAAAAACAATAATCGCAATAACAACAATAACCGTAACCGTAATCGCAGCAACAATAACAACCGTAACCGCAATAACAACAATAATCGTAACCGCAACAACAATAATGCGAATCGCAATAATCCGAATAACCCTAATCACCAAAATCGTAACAAGCAAAATAAGCAGGGTAATCAAAACAAAGATAATGCGAATAAAGAAAACGGTGAAACAGTAGATAACAAAAATACAAATACTGAGAATACGCAGGACAACAAGTCTACAAACAATCGTAAGCCGCGTAATAACAGTACTCGTAACCGTAATCGCAACCCAAACAATAGAAATGCGAACAATAAAGGTAAAGAGAATCAAACTGGTGAAAACAAAGCTGTTGAAAATAAAGACGCGCCGCAAAAAAGCGTAGATCACGAGAAAAACGGCAACCTTAAGCAGCCAGTTGAAGAAACAAAAAAAGTAGCTGACGATATCGGCAACAAAACACCTGAAGCTAAACCAGCTGCTAAAAAAGCCACTCGTAAAAAAGCGGTTAAAAAAGCCAGCCCTGAAAAAGGTTCAGACAAAGGCACTGATAAAGCTGCAGATAAAAGTGCGGCCAAACCAGAAAAAGCTTCTGCAGAAAAATCAGCGGAAAAAGTAGCTAAAGCTGAAAAACCAGCAAAGGAAAATCAAGCTGAGAAAACTGCACCTAAAGCTAAATCAGAAACCGCTAAGCCAAAAGCAAAGCCAAAGGCAAAAGCAAGTGAAGCTAAAGCTGACAAGCCGGATAGTAAACCCGATAGCAAGCCAGCAGCAAAAACGGCAAAGAAAGATGATGCCAAACCTGCTGAGAAAAAAGCTGATGAGAAACCACCTGTTAGAGGCTGGTCTTCAAGCTAGTATTTAATAAATACGCATAAAAAAGCCAGCTATATGCTGGCTTTTTTGTTTGTGTTATTTTTACTTTAAAACTTAACTGAGTCGTTCTTTCTTAATAAGGTCGAGTAAGTTCTTTGAAGACTCCTCTACCAAGTCAAAAACAAAGTCAAAGCCTTTAGAACCACCATAGTAAGGGTCTGGAACCCCAACAAAGCCTCTCGACTCAGCAATACCACCAATTTCAAGCATAAGGTGAATCTTGTCTTTATATTCTTCGGGACATTTTCGGTTTAAGTCGTAAATATTGTCTTCATCCATAGCAATAATATAATCAAATTGCTCAAAGTCTTTTTCAGTCACTTTTCTAGATCGAATATAACTCAAGTCATAACCAAAACCGTCAGCAACCTTCATAGATCGCTTATCTGGGGCTTCGCCAATATGCCCTGCTTGAGTACCTGCTGAATCAATTACAAACTCGTCTTGTAAGTCCGAGTCCTTAACTAATTTCTCAAAAACACCATGAGCTGTCGGTGAGCGGCAAATATTACCCATACAAACAAATAAGACCGAAACTTTAGACATGTAGCTAATAACCTAGTTAATTATGTAAATTTAGCGAATATTAACACCTAACAAAACAATCCACTAATACATTATTGTATATTTATCTTTAGTGCCAGCCAAAATATCTATTATAATTACAGTGTATTAATTATCTCAGTCTGAGCGATGAACCCACAACCAACCTACACATTTAAACCATGGCATGTTCTTTTACTATGCATGTTTACTATTCTTGTGGTTGCTTTGTTAATGAAAAACAAAGACAGTGCTTTAGACAAAGTTCAGATGCAAAATGAACTACGTGTTATTACACGTAACTCAGCTACCACATACTATGAAAGTAGCGATAGCTACGCAGGCTTTGAATATGACCTAGCCAAAGCTTTTGCAGATCATTTAGGTGTTAATTTAAAAATTCTAACTGTTGAAAAACTCAGTGATGTCATTCCAAAGCTCAATGGTGGACAAGCCGACTTAGCCGCTGCAG
>CAYZLE010000072.1:0-6883 GCA_964479305.1 uncultured Gammaproteobacteria bacterium
CAGATGTTGGTTCTAACACGGGCATTGTGATTAGTGTGAGCGATGGCACAAGCACAATTGATTTACCTAGCTTTGATATTGAAGTTAATGCTGTGACCGACTCAACTAACACTGATGGTGGTGAGCCAACGCCTACGAATGTAGATAACGATATGGTAATTGACTCAAGTACATTACCTAATGTTGTTAACGCTTCGGATAAACACCTTGTTGCACCGACGGTTAGTAGCATTAGTGATGTGAGTGTTGATGCTAAAACATCAACATCCGCATTAGTTAACTCTGACAGCCAAACGCTAACATCTGAAAATACCTTAACTGACCCGAGTACAGGCATAGATGAACTGAGTATTGTTCGAAATGCGGTAACCGAGGATGTTAACGCATTGAACAACCTATACGGTGCAGGTACGTTAAGCGATACTATTTCACTCAACAGTGGAGATGCTTTTAATGGAGGATCAAACGAGACTTCATTAGCACTTGATTCGATCTTAAACCCTGAAAATGTGAAAGACACACTGATAGAAATAGTGAGTCAAGCGGGTACTGATAGCAACTTGGAAGGAAGTGACGGTGAAACGATAAGCCAAGTATTGATCTATGACGTAGAAAGCCTCGCCCTTAAAGGAAGTGAACTTGAGCAAGAAACTACTGTTCTCGATATAACTCAAAACATACCTCAAGGCTTTAGTGCCAAATTAGCACATGCCAACGGAGTTGATAATTTACGTGTTGTTCAAGCCATTAAAAGCTTGAGCTAACGCTTTTTTATTAAATAATTCATTACACAAAACATCAAACTAACAACATATTTACATTATGCCTAAATACACAATAATTCGAACTACGATACTTATCAGTAGCTTATTAGCTATCTCAGCTTGTTCTGTTACGCCTAAAAAGATGTCAATGGAAAATCACTTAGAGCGCATTGAGAGCGATACAAGATCGTTATTTGCTGATCAAGAAAAAATAACTGCGCCTATTACCTTATATGATGCAATGGCGCGAGCTCTTAAATATAATTTGGATCACCGCCTAAAGGTTATGCAAAACGTATTAAGCCATAAAGAGTTAACTGCCGCTAACCTTAGCCTACTTCCACAATTAACTTTCGATGCAGGTTATACAGATCGTGATAATGATTTAGGCTCTAGTAGCCGTTCATTAACTACTGGAGAGCAATCATTGGAAAGCTCAACATCATCTGATCGTGAGATTAATTCGAGAAGTTTCGGTTTAACATGGAATGTTTTAGATTTTGGCTTAAGCTACATAACTGCTAAACAGCGTGCTGACAGTGCATTAATTACTGAAGAGCGTCGCCGAAAAGTGGTTCACAACCTTATTCAAGATGTTCGCTCAGCCTATTGGAATGCCGTTTCTGCCGAACGAGTGTTAAAGAAAATTGAGCCTATGATGGTGAATGTAACTCAAGCACTAGACAATGCCCGTGAAGCACAAACAAGTGGCAAGGAATCTCCATTATCTGCATTGCGTTACCAGCGTGAGCTGCTTGATAGCTTAAGACAAATGAAAATTCTCCGTAAAGAACTAAATGCGGCTAAAATCAAGTTGGGTACACTGATGAACATTAAGCCGGGAACTTTATTCGAACTAGATACGAGCAACCTAGCCATGGAGTTACCTCAACTAAAGCTAGACAATGTTGCAGCACTAGAAAAAATTGCCTTGTTACAACGCCCAGAATTACGTGAAGAAGGCTATGCATCACGTATTAACCATGAAGACGTACGCAAAGAGTATTTACGCATTCTTCCTGGCATTGAGTTAAGCACTGCTTGGAACTACGACAGCAACTCATTTGCCCACGAAGAATCTTGGAGTTCATGGGGCGCGTCTATTTCAAAAAATCTTTTCGAAATAATTAATGCTCCGCAAAACATTGATAGAGCTAAAAGCAAGCGTGATGTTGGTGATTACAGACGTTATGCTTTAAGCATTGCCGTTATGAGCCAAGTGCATATTTCATTAGCTAACTACACTCAAGCGTTAGACGAATATGAAACTGTATCTGAGCTATATAATGTGGAAAAAGGCATAAACGACTCTATTCTTGCCAATATGAAAGCAGGTAGTGCTAGCCACAGAGATTCAATTAAAACCGAGCTACAAGCCTTATTGTCTGAAGTTCGTCGTGACCTTGCATTTAGCCAAATGCGTAACTCAGTTGGTCGAATCTATATGTCGATAGGTGCTGATCCATTACCTGAAACGATTCAAGGCAATGATTTAGCGACTATCTCTGATGCCCTGCAAGCGGTCAATGCACAATGGTTCAACGCAGGTATTAACGTTGACGCAAGCTTAAAGGCTACAGCGAAAACGCATTAATAAAAGCATCATTCATAGAAGAACCGTTCATAAAATGTATCCATGTAACTTAAAACATGGTTTCGTTAAAAAGGCTGCATTAGCGTTAAGCTTGTGCAGCCTTAATAATGTTGCCTATACTCAAGAAGTATTAAGTTCAAGGGCTTTGTTTCAGCCTATTGAAAAAGCCGTACTTTCTAGCGGTATAGCCGCTCAAATCATTGCTATGCCCTTTCGTAATGGCGAACAGTTTAAAAAAGGCGATACCCTTGTTAAATTTGATTGCCGCTTAGTGAATGGGAAAATCACAATTGCGCGCGCGCAATTAAAAGGTGATCTTAAAACGCTTGAGAATAAAAAGTACCTTAAGCAGTTAAACTCCGTAAGTAGTCTCGATGTTCATTTGGCTGCGGCCGCCTATGAAAAATCAAAAGGTGAACTCGACGTTGCCTTATATCAGCGAAAAAAGTGCCAAATTAAAGCGCCTTTCACAGGTAAAGTTGTACAAACCGCCGTTAATGCCAATGAAACTGTGTCTGCCAACGAGCCATTACTCGAAATAATAAACGATACTCAATTAGAGACTGTATTAGTTATTCCGTCTAAGTGGTTATCGTGGGTCAAGGTGGGCAGTAAATTCACTATCGAAGTTGATGAAACTAGGCAAACATACAGTGGGCATATTGTTAATTTAGGCGCCTCAATCGACCCTGTGAGCCAAACACTCTCGATTTATGGTAGGCTTGATGATTCAAAAAAGACGCATCACATTATTGCTGGCATGAGTGGCACGGCGCTATTTGAACACGCTGTAGATAATACAAAAACGTCAGAGACAAACACAAACCCTCCGCAAAACTATGGACAACAACAGCCTAGCCAAACTCTTTCAACTGGAACAAGAGATACGTCAGGCTGATACAAAAAAAGGCTTAGAATTTGTCATTGTAAACCGCCTACGGAGCCTAATTAACTTTGATCAAGCGGTGCTTTTCACTCACAACAGAGAGAGTGTAAACGTTGCCATGGTTTCCGATGTAGCCAATATAGAAAACAACGCCCCGTTTGTTCGTTGGCTTATCGATGTTGCAAAAAATGAAATCCACCATAAGCGCCAAGAGCAATTACACCTTATACAAAAAGAAGCACTGCCCGAAAGCTCACAATCTGACTGGATAGAATGGGGACACCCACAGATTCTATGGCTACCTTTAAAGAAAAACGACGATGAACAGCCTGCAACACTATGGATTAGTCGGGCTAAGGCTTTTACTCAAGACGAATTAGCCTTGCTTGACAGAGTTGCTGGGGTTGCAGCTCACGCCTTATGGGCTCTGAGCCATACGACAAAAAAACGTTTACCTCTTTTCAATCGTAAAAAATGGCTTTATAGCGTAGCTCTATTAACACTTGTTCTGTGTTTTTTTCCCGTAGAGCAAACCGTGTTAGCTCCAGCACATGTCGTTGCCGAAAATCCAGTCGTTATTGCAGCTCCAATGAATGGTGTGGTGGCCAAGGTCAATGTTGAACCCAACAGTCAGGTTAAGTCTGGAGATGTATTAATAAGCTATGAAGATACTGAGCTACACGGGCGCTTTTTAATTGCTCAAGAACAGGTGTTGCTCTCTGAAACTGAGCTACTTAGCGCTAGACAAGCAGCATTTAATGATACAAAAGTAAAAGCAACAATCGCGGTACTAGAGAGCCGACTCGCACTTAGCAAGGTTGAGCTTGATTATGTTAGAAAGCAGGTTAACAAGGTTCGGGTGGTTTCACCCGAAGATGGCGTTGCGATATTCAATGATAAAACAGACTTGGTAGGTTTGCCTGTTAAAACAGGGCAACGCCTAATGCAAATCGCTAACCCTTACCAAACAAGGTTACAAATTGATTTGCCAATTGCAGACGGTTTATCGTTTCCAGCAGGAGCAAAGGTGCGATTATTTTTAGATAAATCGCCATTAAAGTCGATAAACGGTGAATTGGCATCTAGTAGTTTTGAACCCTATATAACTCCAGCGGGCGTATTAAGTTATCGTTTAATCGCGCGCTTTAATACCGAGACTCTACCGCGTTTAGGCCTACATGGCACAGCCAAACTAAGTGGTGAAAAGGTAAGCTTGTTCTATTATTTATTTCGTCGACCTTTGACGGCTATACGGCAAATGATTGGTTTTTAACAGCCATTAATAGCCATGACAACCACCACCCTACCCCCATTACGCGAGGATCTAAATTTATTTGAAGGCCCTGTTACTCGTGATGGAGAACCAAGCTGGACTGTTTTCGACCCTACTCGTAATCGTTATTTTCGCATTGGGCGAGATGCTTTTGACTTACTCAGCCACTGGCACTCTGGCAATAGTGCTGATGTACTTAAGGAAGTAGCGCAACATACTGGCCGATCATTAGATGAAGGTGATGTGGAGTGGGTGGTGCATTTTTTGCGAAGTAATTTCCTTGTAAAACGCTCCTCTCAAGAGGATATAACACAGCTTGAGAATGTAGCAAAAGCTGGGCATAGCTCATGGTATATGTTTTTACTACAACGTTATTTATTTTTTCGTATCCCGTTAATTCGCCCGCAAAAGTTTTTACAAAAAACCATGCCCTTTGTAGAAATGCTCTATACAAGGCAACTCGCATGGGCAGTCGTCTTACTGGGGTTATATGCTATTTTTCTTGTCTCTCGCCAGTGGGAATCGTTTCTGAGTACCTTCTTGCATTTCTTTAGTTGGGACGGCTTGCTCTGGTACGGGCTAACACTTATTTTTGTGAAAATCATTCATGAACTAGGCCATGCTTATACTGCCTTTCGTGCGGGTTGCAGGGTGCCATCCATGGGGGTTGCCTTCTTGGTAATGTGGCCAGTTCTATACACTGACACGACCGATGCGTGGCGTTTAAAAAATAAAAAACAAAAGCTCGCTATTGGGGCTGCGGGTATTACTGTTGAACTTGGGCTGGCATTAATTGCAACACTGCTATGGAGTTTTTTACCCGAAGGGGCAGCCAAAAGTGCGGCTTTTTTAGTTGCCACTATTACTTGGATTATGTCGCTTGCGATTAATCTAAATCCGTTAATGCGTTTTGATGGCTATTATTTATTATCTGATTGGCTAGAAATAGAGAACATGCAAGATCGCTCCTTTGCTTTATCAAAATGGTGGTTGCGAGAACGCTTGTTTGGCCTAGGTGAGGCGGCACCTGAATATTTCACCGATACTATGAGAAGAGGCTTAGTGACTTTTGGTATTGCTGTGTGGGTTTATCGCTTTTTCCTGTTTTTAGGAATCGCTATTTTGGTCTATGCCTTTTTCTTTAAACTATTAGGTATTATTTTATTTTTACTGGAGATTTTGTGGTTTATTGGTATGCCTATTTATAAAGAATGCATGGAATGGTGGACGCGCAGAAAAACAATGTCGATGAACTATCAAACCTGGCGTACCGTTATTATCCTAACGGCCTTACTCCTATTTTGCTTTATCCCATGGCAACAGACAGTACACCTTTCTGGCTTGTACAGCATTAAAGACAAACAGGTTATTTATACGCCACGACCAGCAAAAATTGAACATATCCAAATACAACGTGGGGATAAGGTAAAAAAAGGGCAAATGTTAATGACCTTAAGTTCAGACGAACTAACACAGTCTATTAAAAATGCTGAATTGCACATTCAAATGCAACAATTACTCCTTTCTCGACAAAGTGCCAGTTTTACAGAAAGGCAGAAATCTCGCATTGTTGAACAACAGCTTGAGGGTGAATTAGCAAAGCTCACCGCATTACGCAATCAAAAAGTACAACTTGTGGTTAAAAGCCCTATTAATGGAATCGTGGGTGAGCTGGATGTGAGCTTAAGAGCAGGATTATGGGTTAATGAAGATACGCCATTAGTTACCATCAATAACCCACTAACGGCTAAATTAACAGGTTATGTAAGCGAAAAGGATGTAGAGCGCATACAAGTAGGGAATAAGGCACATTTTTATCCAGATAACGCGAGTATAAAGCCATTTAAAGCGAGCATCAGTCACATAGCTAATAGCGATACTCAGTGGTTGGAGGAACCTTCTCTAGCTTCAGTATACGGCGGTAATATAGCGGTTGAGCAAGATGATAAGCAGCGCCTTATTCCTTTAAAGGGGCTATACGCAGTAGAGTTTGATATTGACATAACAGCCCCTGAAGCAATTCAGCGAGGTATTATTCATGTAAAAGCGAACAGCAAGAGCTTGTTTAGACAGTGGTTTGAATCCCTATCAGCGCTGCTGGTGAAAGAAAGTAGTTTTTAAGGCATTGAAAAAGTAATTGCCTCAAAGTAAAACTCAGAGCAACACGCCTAGCTACATTAAGCCTTTATCTGCTTTTTAGTACTACAAACAAATAAACCCACGTCACTGAAAAATAACGTGGGTTTATTTTTTACTTATCCAACACCGACAATCAGCTTACTCCCATTCAATAGTCGCTGGTGGCTTGCTTGATACATCGTAAGTGACTCGGCTAATACCCCGTACTTCTTGGATGATTCGGCCTG
>CAYZLE010000073.1:0-6871 GCA_964479305.1 uncultured Gammaproteobacteria bacterium
TTTCCAATACCGCGACTTGCGCCTGTTACTAAAACTACTTTATCTGTTACGTTCATAGTGATTTAACCATTTCTAATGTTTTTTCAGCACCGGCAAGTGAATCGAAAGCCGATATATTAAGCGATCTATCAATACGCTTACATAAACCCGCTAAAACTTTACCCGGACCAATTTCAATAATTGTGTCAACACCCTGCTCTTTCGCAGCATTTACTGTATCTACCCATAAAACAGGCTTATAAATTTGCTGACTTAGCGCATCTCTAATATCTGCACTGTTATCACGTACTTTAGCGTCAACATTATGTAGAACTGGTGTTGCTGGAGCTTGAATGCGGCTAATATCAATAGCATCACCCAAAGCTTTACCTGCGTCAGTTAATAAACTTGAATGTGAAGGCACGCTAACTTGTAAAGGTAATGCACGTTTAGCACCAGCTTCTTTAGCCAGTTCAATTAAAGCATCTACAGCGCCTTTATTACCTGCAACAACAACCTGTCCAGGCGAATTAAAATTAACGGCTTCAACAATGCCTGCATTAGCTTCAGTCGCTTTTTGGCATAGTTCAATAACCACTGCGTCGTCTAAACCTAAAATAGCCGCCATACCGCTTTCAGAAGCCGGAATAGCTGACTGCATTAGTTGAGCACGCTTTTGTACTAAGCTAACGGCTTCGCCAAACTCAAGAGCTTCACTAGCCACAAGAGCCGACCATTCACCTAAGCTGTGACCCGCTAACAAAGCAGGCTGAATATCGCTAAGCTCTTTAAATAAGCGCCAGCAAGCTACACCAGCAACCAACATAGCGGGTTGAGTGTATTCAGTTAGATTTAATTGGCTGTCTTTATCTTCGCTAACAAGGTCCCATAAATTATAAGAGAGAATGTCGCTAGCTTCAGCAAAAGTGTTTTTAATAACGGCGTGTTGTTCTGCTAAATCAGCAAGCATACCTACTGATTGAGAACCTTGCCCTGGAAATACTGCGCAAACTTTAGATGTCATATTACTTTAACTTTATTATTTAAATAATTGATTTTAATTGATTTTTAATTGGTTTTTAATTGCTCGCTACTTTATACCGAGAACGTCTTGCATGTCAAACATGCCCGTCTCTTTAGTAGCTAACCATTTGGCTGCTCGCATAGAGCCATAAGAAAATGTAATACGGTTAGCGGCCTTATGTGTAATTTCAACACGCTCGCCTTCTCCAATAAACATAACGGTATGATCACCAATAATATCGCCACCGCGAATGGTTTCAAAACCAATTTCTTTCGGGTCACGCTCGCCAGTTATACCTTCACGGCCATAAACTGCACATTTTGATAAGTCACGGTCTAGAGCATCAGCAACAACCTCACCCATCGCCAAAGCCGTGCCTGATGGCGCATCGACTTTACGACGGTGATGAGCTTCGATAATTTCAATATCCGTTTCATCACCAATAGCCTTAGCCGCCATTTCTAGCAACTTAAAGCAAAGGTTAACGCCTACGCTCATGTTAGGAGCAAATACAATCGCTACGTCTTTAGCAGCTTCATACAAAGCTTTTTTACCCGCATCGTCGAAACCGGTAGTACCAATAATGATTTTTTTATTGTGTTCAATGCAAAGAGGAAGCAAATCTAAGGTAACGTTTGGACGAGTGAAGTCGATAATAATGTCAAAATCATTAATCTGGGCTAACTTATCATGCGTAATAGCTACGCCTAATTTGCCAACGCCGGCAATATCACCTGCGTCCATACCCAAAAAGTCAGAGTCTTCACGTACAAATGCAGCGCCTAAGTCCAAACCATCAGTTTCAGCACAAGCTGTCACAAGTTGACGACCCATACGACCGCTGGCGCCATTAATAGCTATTCTAATATTTTTCATTATTATTAACCTTTTATATCATTGCCATTGTACTAGATTTTGCCTTGTAGACCAAAGCTATACAGCTGGCCCACACAGCTCGCCAGCATAGTCGCAGGCTACATATCTTCGAAAAACTTCTTAACCTTATTAAGCCAGCCGCCAGTCTGAGGGCTGTGCTCTGCATTATCGGCATTTAAAGCATCTTCAAACTGTTGCAATAATGCTTTTTGGTCTTTCGATAAATTCACAGGTGTTTCTACAGACACATGACACAAAATATCGCCAATAGGTCCGCCACGCAGAGGTTTAACGCCTTTGCCGCGAATTCTAAAAACTTTACCTGTTTGTGTTTCACTCGGTATTTTCAGTTTTACTCTGCCTGTTAACGTAGGTACTTCTAGCTCGCCACCTAAGGCAGCCATAGTAAAACCAACTGGAATTTCACAATGTAAATGTGAACCGTCGCGTTCGAATATCTTATGCGCCTTAACAGCCATTTGTACATACAAATCACCTGAAGGACCACCGTTTTCACCCGCTTCGCCCTCACCTGTTAAGCGAATTCTATCGCCGTCATCAACGCCTGCTGGCACTTTAACAGATAAAGTTTTGTGCTCTTGAACACGGCCTTCACCATGACAAGCATCACAAGGGTTAGTGATAATTTTACCTTTACCACGACAAGTCGGACAGGTTTGCTGAACCGAGAAAAAGCCTTGCTGCATACGTACTTGGCCTACGCCACCGCAGGTTTCGCAGGTTTTAACATCACTCTTAGATTTAGCACCGCTACCATCGCAGACTTTACAAGTCTTCATAGTAGGAATACGAATTTTAACCTCTGTACCCGCTACAGCGTCTTCTAAGGTGATATCTAGGTTGTATTGTAAGTCAGCGCCACGGTTAACGCGTGCGCCTCCACCACGGCCACCATTGAAGATGTCGTCAAAGATATCGCCAAAACCACCGCCACCAAAGCCTTCTGCACCATGGAAGCCGCCGCCTCCACCGCCTGAACCATGCTCAAAGGCAGAATGACCCATACGGTCATAAGCAGCGCGCTTTTGATCATCGTTTAAAACTTCATAAGCTTCTTTTGATTCTTTAAATTTTGCTTCAGCATCAGCACTGTTTTCATTGCGATCTGGGTGATACTTCATCGCCAAGCGACGATAAGCCTTTTTTAATTCAGCTTGGTCAGCGCTTTTAGATACACCGAGTACTTCGTAATAGTCACGTTTAGACATTTTTTACCTGCGTAAATGTAAAAAAGCGCGCACCTATATCAGCGTATTGCCAATATAGTTGCGCGCAGTTAGATCAAAGATTACTTGTCGTCTTCTTTAACTTCTTCGTAATCGGCGTCAACAACATCATCCGCTGATGCATCTGCTTCAGGAGCACCTTCAGCACCCGCAGAACCAGGCGCACCTTCGCCAGGCTGACCGTCACCGTATAGCTTTTGAGCGATTACCGCTGAAGCTTCAGTTAATAATTTTGTTTTCGCTTCAATTTCATCTTTATCGTCAGTTTTAAGCGCTTCTTCTAAAGATACGATAGCCGCATCAATGGGTGCTTTCTCATCACCAGTGATTTTATCGCCTAATTCGTCATAAGACTTACGTGTAGCATGTATCAAGCCATCAGCTTGGTTACGTGCATCAACCAACTCACGTTGCTTACGATCTTCTTCAGCGTTAGCCTCAGCATCTTTAACCATTTTTTCAATTTCTTCTTCAGACAAACCACTTGAAGCCGTAATTTGAATCTTTTGCTCTTTACCTGTGCCTTTATCTTTAGCAGATACATGCAAGATACCGTTGGCATCAATATCAAATGTTACTTCAACTTGCGGTACGCCACGTGGTGCTGGTGGAATATCCGTTAAGTCGAAACGACCTAGTGATTTATTGCCTGCAGCCATTTCACGCTCACCTTGTAATACGTGAACAGTTACCGCTGTTTGGTTATCTTCAGCAGTAGAGAAAACCTGGTTAGCGTTCGTAGGAATGGTCGTGTTCTTATCAATAAGCTTAGTCATTACACTACCCATTGTCTCAATACCTAGAGACAGCGGAGTCACGTCTAATAACAATACGTCTTTAACATCACCACCTAGTACACCACCTTGAATCGCAGCACCAATCGCTACCGCTTCATCTGGGTTAACATCACGGCGAGGCTCTTGATTAAAGAAGTCTTTAACCGCTTCTTGAACCATAGGCATACGTGTTTGACCACCTACCAAAATAACATCTGTAATTTCGCTGAACGAAACGCCCGCATCTTTAATAGCTACTTCACAAGGCTTTAGAGAACGCTTAACTAAATCTTCAACTAAAGACTCAAGCTTGCTACGAGTAAGCTTAATGTTTAAATGCTTAGGACCAGATGCATCAGCAGTAACATAAGGAAGGTTAATATCCGTTTGCTGTGCAGATGATAATTCAATCTTCGCTTTTTCAGCCGCTTCTTTTAAACGCTGCATCGCTAATGGATCGCCTTTAATGTCTACGCCTTGGTCTTTCTTAAATTCTTCTACTAAGTAGTCAATTACGCGAATATCGAAATCTTCACCACCTAAGAAGGTATCACCGTTTGTAGATAGTACTTCAAACTGTTGCTCACCATCGATTTCAGCAATTTCAATGATAGATACATCAAATGTACCACCACCTAAATCATAAACCGCAATTTTAGCGTCGCCAGACTTCTTATCCATGCCGTAAGCTAGTGCCGCAGCAGTTGGCTCATTGATAATACGCTTAACTTCTAAGCCTGCAATTTTACCGGCATCTTTAGTTGCTTGACGTTGTGAATCGTTAAAGTAAGCAGGAACGGTAATAACAGCCTGCGTTACCGCTTCACCTAAGTATTCTTCAGCTGTTTTCTTCATTTTCATTAAGATACGTGCTGATACTTCAGGTGGCGCGATTTTTTCGCCCTTAGCTTCAACCCATGCATCACCATTGTCTGCTTTAACAATGTTATATGGCACAAGGTCAATATCCTTTTGAACCGCATCTTCGTCGAAACGGCGGCCAATTAGGCGCTTAACTGCGTAAAGTGTATCTTTAGGGTTAGTAACAGCTTGGCGTTTAGCGGACTGACCCACTAATACTTCGTCGCCGTCTGTATACGCAACAACTGATGGTGTTGTGCGATCGCCTTCGCTGTTTTCTATAACTTTAACTTCTGTTCCGTCCATTACGGCAACACAAGAGTTTGTTGTACCTAAATCTATTCCGATAATTTTTGACATGCTTTTACTCTCTGCAATACGATTAATTTATGTTTCTTATGTAGGGTTGAGTTATCAATTTTCAAGCCTACCGTGTAATTTTTTACGCTTTAGTTGAAACCACAACCAGCGCGGGTCTTAATAAACGGCCTGATAGCGTGTAACCTTTTTGCATTACACTCAGTACTGTATTCGGCTCAACGTCAGCATTTGGCAACATTGACATTGCTTGGTGTAAATCAGGGTTAAACTTCTCATTAAGCGGGTCCACCACTTTAATATCAAACTTCTCAAATACCTGACTCAACATATTGAACGACATTTCTGTACCTTCAATAATCGTCTCAATTTTAGCGTCATCAGCTTTAGCGGCTTCTATACCCATTGCCATACTGTCGTGTACAGCTAGCAACTCATTAGTGAATTTTTCTAAGGCATACTTATGCGCTTTCTCTAAATCAACTTGAGCGCGTCGTTTAACGTTATCTAGCTCAGCTTGCGAACGTACAAACTTATCCCAATTGCCCGAAGCTTTTTCTTCTAGCTCAGCAACTTTGGCTTGTAAAATTTCTTCTTCTGAAAGCTCAGCTTCAGTCGTAAGTTCTACTTCTTCGTTTGCGTCTAAAGTAGCGTCTGCTTCAAGTTGTTCTTCTTGAATGTCATTATTGGCTGACATGTAGCACTCCGTAAATTAAATTATGCAATGGTTGTAGGGTCAACAAAGGGTATTTCAAGAGGAAAAAAGGATTTTTTTTAGAAAAAATTAGAATAAAGCTAATTAAATAGGAATAGCAGTGAAATGTGGTTTTTTAAGCTGTGTAAATTTAGTGCTAGCAATACAAGGAAATCAAGGAGTTTGAGCCCTTGATTTCCTAGTTTACACACTCATATAACATCAATACAAAATTAAAGCAAAAAAGACAAAAAAGCGAGCCAAATAGTAAGAATTACAGAATTGTTCTCTTTAATTTTAATCACAGCATATTAATCGAAAGATTAGAAATGGACTTATGAATATGTGGAATAAAAATAGCAAGCCATAAAAAAGGGACTAATGAATTAACTTTTTTTTCTGATTCAACAGGATGCATTTGAAAAACATAATAAATAATTCTCTTTAGTAAATTAAATGAGAGCATATCTTGATATATTCTTTTAAAAAACAGTACGCCAAATAAAGAATTCAATAAAGAAATTATTACGATCACAAACAATACTTTTAAATCTATTCCCTTTAATGTTTCAAAACCATAAATCAGTTGCGATATTTGGAACCCAAATAGTAGAGCAATAAAGCTTGATTTATAATTTTTATTATTCCGCCTTTTAAAGTCCATGCATGTAAAAAGCAGCAATGAATAAATGATGTATACCAACGAAATAATAAAACTCATTAATATAGATGGAGCTGCTAAATTATTAGCTGAAAAACTATTAAATACAGTCAGCGCAAATATAATTATTGTTATAAAGAAAAACATATCAAGGGATTCTCTTAAGGTCGTTAACAACACTGTTTATTAAAAACCAAAGGGTCAGACTCCATGATATACAAAGAAATCTAAACCCTTTGTTTAAAAGCTAGTTTATACGAGGTTTAAATATCTAGCCAGACCATAAGCAGCCATAAGCAAACCTACAACCCAGAAAGGAACCGGAATAAGCGGCGCCATAATTCTGATTATTTTTAAGTGTTGCAATAAGAAGGTCCATGCTGCGACTATTAAGCCAAAAACAATTGCCGCTAGTGCGTCGTTTTGAATTAAAAA
>CAYZLE010000074.1:0-6818 GCA_964479305.1 uncultured Gammaproteobacteria bacterium
AATTGGCAGCTATCTTCATTTTTCTTTGCAAATATATTAATTGATGAATGTTCAATTAAGCTAAAAACGGGCATAATAGCGTTTTTGAATTGTGTCTCGGAAAAACCATGCAAAGTGAATTTCCACGTATAAAACGTCTACCGCCTTATGTCTTTAATATTGTTAATGATTTAAAGGCCAGTGCCCGTGCCCGCGGTGAAGATATTATTGATTTTGGTTTAGGTAATCCGGACCAGCCAACACCCGATCATATTGTTGAAAAGCTTGTTGAAACAGCTCAACGTTCTGATACACATCGTTACTCTGCTTCTAAGGGTATTCCACGTTTACGCCAGGCTATTTGTAACTGGTATAAAACTAAATACGATGTTGATTTAGACCCTGAAACAGAAGCAATTGTAACTATTGGCTCAAAAGAAGGCTTGGCGCATTTGGCGCTAGCGACTTTAGGCCCTGGCGATGCAGTATTAGTACCTAACCCAGCTTACCCAATTCACCCTTATGGCATTGTTATAGCGGGCGCCGATATTCGTCACGTGCCGTGTCATGAAGATGTGAATTTTTTCGAAGAATTAGAAAAAGCGATTAAAGACACCTACCCAAAACCGAAGATGTTAATTCTTAATTTTCCGGGTAATCCAACAACTGACTGCGTTGAATTAGAATTCTTTGAAAAAGTAGTAGAAATTGCTAAAAAGAATGAAATTTGGGTTGTTCAAGATATTGCATATGCTGAAATTGTATTTGATGGCTACAAAGCACCATCAATTCTGCAAGTAGAAGGCGCTAAAGATATAGCAGTAGAGTTTTATTCACTATCAAAAAGTTACAACATGCCAGGTTGGCGTGTAGGCTTTATGTGCGGTAACCCAACGTTAGTTCATGCCTTAGCACGAATTAAGTCTTACCTAGATTACGGTACCTTTACGCCAATTCAGGTAGCTGCTATTGCTGCGCTTGAGGGTGACCAAAGCTGTGTCGGTGAAATTAGAGATATGTACAAAGCGCGAAGAGATGTTTTGTGTGAAGGCTTAACATCAATTGGCTGGGCTGTAGATAAGCCAAAAGCGACTATGTTTGTTTGGGCAAAAATTCCTGAGCAATATCGTGAAATGGGTTCATTAGAGTTTTCGAAGAAGCTACTACAAGATGCAAAAGTTGCGGTATCACCAGGCGTAGGTTTTGGTGAATATGGTGATGATTATGTACGTTTTGGTTTAATTGAAAATAAACATCGTACGCGTCAAGCTGTTCGTGGCATTAAAGAAATGTTCCGTAACGACAATAAGATTAAAGATTAGATATAGAGATTAAATTAAAATATGCGTTCATTAAATATAGGTGTTTTAGGTTTAGGTGTTGTTGGTTCAGGTACTGTTGAAATATTAAGCAGAAACCTTGAAGAAATTTCACGCCGTACTGCTTGCACTTTAAAAGTCATTCAAGGTTCTGCTCGTTCGGCGAAACCGCATTTAGAAAAATACGATATAGATATTACAACCGACTCTTTAGCGATTGTAAATAATCCCGAAATTGACATTGTTGTAGAGCTTATTGGCGGTACAACAGTGGCGAAAGATTTAGTGCTTGCTGCAATTGAGCAAGGCAAACATGTTGTAACAGCTAATAAGGCTTTAATTGCTTTACACGGTAACGAAATTTTTGCAGCAGCGGCGGCAAAGGGCGTTAAAGTTGCCTATGAGGCATCAGTAGCTGGCGGTATACCGGTTATTAAAGCCGTGCGAGAAGGTTTAGCAGCTAACCAAATTGAATGGTTAGTGGGTATCATTAATGGTACGGGCAACTTTATCTTAACGGAAATGCGTGACAAAGGTCGTCCATTTGACGAAGTATTAAAAGAAGCGCAAGAGCTTGGCTATGCAGAAGCTGATCCAACATTTGATGTTGAAGGTATTGATGCAGCGCATAAGCTAACTATTCTAGGTTCAATTGCTTTTGGTATTCCTCTGAACTTTGAACGTACCTATACAGAAGGTATTTCAACAGTCAGTACTGATGATGTTGAGTACGCAAAAGAACTCGGTTATGAGATTAAACATTTAGGCATAGCGCGTAAGGTTGAAAGCGGCGTTGAAATGCGCGTTCACCCAACATTAGTACCTTGTAAGCAGCTTATTGCAAATGTAAATGGTGTTATGAACGCTGTTATGGTGATGGCTGATGCAGTAGGGCCAACCATGTATTACGGCGCGGGCGCGGGTTCTGAACCTACAGCTTCGGCTATTGTGGCAGACATCATTGATGTGGCACGTTACATTGAAACTGACCCTAGTCACCGTGTTCCTTATTTAAGTTACCAAACAGATGCTATTGAAGCTTTAGATATTTTGCCAATAGAAGAAATTGAATCAGCATACTACTTACGCTTTAGTGCGAAAGATGAAGTAGGTGTTATGGCTGAAATAACTAGCTTATTTGCTGAAGCAGATATTAGTATTGAAGCTGTAGTTCAAAAAGAAGCATCTGCTGACGAGTTACCTATTTTCTTATTAACTGACATTGTTAAAGAGAAAGCCATTAACTCACTGATTACTAAGATTGAAAGTTTAAGTACTATTAAATCAAAAGTCGCACGTATTCGTGTTGAACATTTAAGTTAATTTTTTATTTTAAATATAGAGTCTAACCATGCAATTTAAAACACACTACACAGGCCTTGTCGATCGTTATCGCGACTACCTTCCAGTTACAGATAGCACACCAATTATTAGTTTAGGTGAGGGCAATACTCCGCTTATTAAATTAAATAATATTGTTAAAGACTTAGGTACTGCTTGTGAAATATACGTTAAGTACGAAGGCTTAAACCCAACAGGTTCATTTAAAGACCGTGGTATGACAATGGCGGTTACCAAAGCTTTTGAAGCAGGTAGTAAAGCTATTATTTGTGCTTCAACAGGTAATACTTCAGCTGCTGCTGCTGCATATGCAGCTCGCGCAGGTATTAAGTCATTCGTATTAATTCCTGAAGGCAAAATTGCAATGGGCAAATTAGCTCAAGCAATGATGCACGGTTCTTTAATTATGCAAATTAATGGTAACTTCGATGATGGCATGGAGCTAGTTAAAGAAATTGGTGCAAAAGCGCCAGTTGATATTGTTAACTCAATTAATCCATATCGTATTCAAGGTCAAAAAACCATTGCGTTTGAAATTGTAGAAGAGCTAGGTCAGGCACCTGATTATCACGCACTACCAGTTGGTAATGCGGGTAATATCACAGGTCATTGGATTGGTTATAGCGAAGCAGCTGGCATCAATACAGCATCTTGCGCACTATGCAAAGATGATGGTGGTTGTACTTATCATGGCCCTAAGCCTTTAGTTACAAGTCGCCCTAAAATGTTAGGTTACCAAGCATCGGGTGCTGCGCCATTTATGCGTGGTGGTCCTGTAAGCAACCCTGAAACGGTTGCTACAGCAATTCGAATCGGTAACCCACAATCTTGGAATCAAGCTATTGCAGCTAAAGAAGAGTCGGGCGGTTGGATTGACGAATGTACTGATGCTGAAATTTTAGCGACACAAAAACTATTAGCAGAACGTGAAGGCGTTTTCTGTGAGCCGGCTTCTGCTACATCGCTTGCTGGTGTAATTAAAGATATTAAGGCTGGTAAGTTAAAAGAAGGCAAAATCGTTTGTACATTAACAGGTCACGGCCTTAAAGATCCGGACATTGCTATTCAGCAAGCGAGCGCTCAACCATTATCAATTCCTGCAGAGTTTAATGCTGTGCAAGATGCGATTATGTCTAACCTATAAGCTAAGAAATAACAGGCAATAAATAATGATTCGATTCTTTCTAATATTAATTATTGCCATACTGTTTTATTTCGCGGGTAAGTTTGTGTTCTCAAATGAAAAGCACAAACTTTTCCGTTTTATTTGTTATGGGCTATCTGCTATTTTTGGAACTAGCTTTGTTTATATTATTATTCTCTCTCAATTTATAGATGCTTAATATAAGCTTCTATCTTCTTTAAAAAAACATCTCTACCTATTAACTTTCCGCCCATACTTTCTAAGTGTGGCGTATGAAATTGGCAATCTATCATCTCAACATTATCTTGTTTGGCTGCATAAATTAATGCACTTTTCGAGGCATTTTGCGCACGGCTAAACATCGACTCTCCAAAAAACATACTGCCAATATGTACGCCGTACATTCCACCCACTAATTCTGAATCTTTCCAACACTCAAACGAACTTGCATAGCCATTTTTATGTAGTTCGTAATATGCATCTTTCATTTCTGGGGTAATCCATGTGCCGGGGCTTTTAATTCGAGGTTCGGCACAAGCTTCAACAACTGCTTTAAAACTCGTATTGGTTTTTAATATAAATGGCTTTTTATTTTCAAAGCGCTTCATGCTTTTAGATATATGAATATCTTCAGAAACTATCACCATCCGCTGGCGTGGTGACCACCAAAGAATAGGTTCATCTTCACCATACCACGGGAATATTCCGAGCCTATAAGCTGATAATAAACGCTCAATAGAAAGGTCGCCACCGGCTGCTAACAAACCATCAGGCTCAGTTAAAGCCGTGTTGTGTTTAGGGAATTTTGCTGGCGAATTGTCTTCTAACCAAGGAATCATTGTGAATTTTATCCGTTTATCTAATAAAAACAACGTATTAGGCTAAAAAGTGAAGGTAAATACGGCTTACCGTATTATAATACTATCAATGTTTTTATATAAATTTATATGCCTTTTAGTTCTATTAGCTTGTTTCAAGCTAGCTAGTGCTGCGCCTGGAGATACTATATATCTTGATGACTTTCAAGACGGTACTTTAGCAGCTTGGACTACGACTGATGGTGCTTTGTCAGGTGTAAATAATGATACCTCAACTACTGGTGAAGGTGGTGCGGGTCAATCTATGTTTACTAATGGCGGTGATGTCACTGTTACTTCCCCAGCCATTAATACTGCGGGTGTGGGTGGTGTCCAGCTTACAGCTTGGGTTAGGAAGGGTGATGATGCCTTCAGTGAAGATCCAGATACTGCAGCAGAAAACTTAGTTTTAGAATATTTAACTTCTACTGGTTTTTGGGTTTCTTTGCAAACTTTTGATGCTTCAAACGCAACGCCAGATGGTCAGATTTTTAATCCTTCCTTTCTACTAAACTCTGATGCTTTGCATGCAGGTTTTCAAATACGTTTCCAACAACTTGGTGGTAGTGGTGCCCCTTTTGATTTTTGGCATATTGATGATGTTACATTAATCGAAACAGCTACTTCTCCACCACCTCAGGCGCCTTTAAATTTAGGCATTTGTGAAGAACTCGATTCTTTAACGAGTACTCCTTGGGTAATTGTTGGTAATGGTCTGGTCGAAACTAATGCTTTAGCCCCAGCTTTAGATGGTAGTTCAATGTCAATATTCTCAGATACTGTGTCTGTGACTTCTCCAGTTATGGATACTACTCTTGGTTTTGCGGGTGTACAGTTTGATGTGCAAGAGGGTGATGGGTTTAGTGAAAGACCAGACAATAACGAAGACTTAATTGTTGAGTATTTGAATAGCGCGAATACTTGGGTTGAGTTGGGTGCAGGTTTATATAGAGGTAATAATGGTGCTCCAGCAGGTACATTTTATGATGATCAAACTTATTTAACAGCTCCGCCAGCCAATGCGCAGCATGCGAATTTTCAACTACGTTTTAGATTGACTGATAGTAGCGGTGGTGGAACAAGGCGATGGGATTTTTGGCATATTGATGATATTTGTATTTTGGCTGTAGAGGCAGTTTTGGCAGTAGAAAAGACCGTATCTGTAGAGCAGGACACAGTTAATGGTACGACTGCCCCTAAAGCAATTCCTGGAGCATATAATGTATATACGATTGCGGTTTCAGATACTGTTGGCGGCTTTAGTGACCCAGAAACTTTAAGTCTCACAGATGTCTTACCGGAAGATGTGAGTCTATTTGTAGGTAATTTTAACGGCACCGGTTCACCATTTAGTTTTGTCGATGGTGCGCCAGCTAGTGGAATTGGCATTAATTATACGTCTTTAAACAGTACAACTGATGATGTTGATTTTTTAGATGCAGGTGGTTCTATTTTGTTGGGAATTACGCCAGACGCAGATGGCTTTGCACCTGCAGTTAGGCAAATAAGAATTAATTCAACGGGACGAATTTTACCAAATGGGTCTTTTGACCTTTCATATCGAGTTAGGCAAGACTAATTAAAGTAGTAAGTTAAGTCTGCTTCTAAATAACTATCTTGTTTTAAAAATCCGTGCTTGTCTGTCGCTTTAATGTTTTTAAATATATTTGATTCAACTGAAAGCTTAAAGTTTTGACCCAATCGTCTGCTAGCTTCTAAACTGATTGAATAACTGCTTTCATCTAAGTCTGTAATTACACCTGCTAAAATTTCTGTTGATTGCACATCGTTAAAAGCAAGCCTTGTTGCAATTAATAAATCATCTTCGAATGGGTTACTTTGTTGTGAGTCGGCACGACTATCGTATAAGTATTCACTCACAATACCTAAGTCAATATCGCTATCGTTAATACCATAAAAAGTGTATTCCAAACCAAGAACGGCTTGTTGGTAGTTGTCAAAAGTTTTACCTTGTCTTTCTATGCTCTCAAGCTTCCATAGCCAACTTTCTGTAGTGGCTTGTATATCTAATCCAAACTGTTTTATTTGGGCGTAGAAGGGCGTGAGAGAGCTGCCATTGAAGTTGAAAGTAGGTTCACGACTTGTGCCTTCAAAGTAACTGAGGCCTATATCCAAGATATCAACATTGTGAGACCAACGAGCAGCCCAGTCTAGATG
>CAYZLE010000075.1:0-6665 GCA_964479305.1 uncultured Gammaproteobacteria bacterium
AACCTAAGCGTTCAAATTTTTCGGCCATTTTAGGGCCAACACCGCTTAAGTTAATAAGCGGTGCGCGCCAGTCAATCTTCTTGTCGTTGCCTTTAGTGGGCATGGTCGTAATGAGTTTAGGCTAACTCAATAATTGCATCCATTTCAACGGCTGCACCTTTTGGTAAGCCAGCAACTTCTACCGCTGCACGTGCAGGGTAAGGTTGTTGAAAGTACTCAGCCATAATTTCATTAACAACGGCAAAGTTGCCTAAGTCCGTTAAGAAAATATTCAGTTTAGCTATGTCAGCTAGTGAGCCGCCAGCGGCTTCAGCAACAGCACTTAAGTTTTTAAAAACCTGGTGAATGCTCTCAGCAATAGATGAATCAACTAGCTCCATTGAAGCAGGCTCTAAAGGAATTTGCCCAGACAAATAAACCGTTTTACCAACCTTTACAGCTTGAGAGTAAGTGCCAATTGCAGCAGGTGCTTTATCTGTATTTATAATTTCGCGAGCCATTATGATGTCCTAACTATATTAATTAAATAAGACTATTGTAAGCAGCTGTAGATGAGCTTGCAAATAAGATTAGGGCTAGCTACTAATTAAGGACGATCTAATGTTTGTCCGTTAGCACGCCAAGCACGATAGTCGCCTTTAATATGATATACATCACCTCTAAGTTTGCTTAGTACATCAGTCACTTTGCCTACGCGTACACCGCTATGGCAATAAAGTACGAGATCTTTATCTTTGTATTTGTCTAATAAAGAAATATTGTTTAGCAGTTCTTTATGCGGAATATTTACGGCATTAGGAATGTGACCGTTGTTATATTCGCCCGTGGTTCTAACGTCAATTAAAACAACATTATCTTGCGTACTTATTTTAGACAGGGTTTCTTCTTGTGAAAGGTGCGTTACACCACCGCTTGCATCGGCTGAGCATGATATTTGGCTAAATGATAAAAACAGTATGCTAAGAATAATTTTAATCATAAGAGATTCCTTTTATTTTTTGAAAGGTATTGTGAAGTTCCAACGAATGTTACTTGGTAGCTTGTTTTGATATTCGTCTAGGCCAATTCGCATGTCGTCGTGACCTTCTGTTGGTTGGTTATTGTAGCTACGGAATATATAGTCCCATGCAGACATAAAAAATCCGTAATTGCTATTGGTTTCACGCACGATGGTTGAGTGGTGCACGCGATGAAAGTCTGGCGTTACGATAATAGGTCGCAAAATTTTATCTAACCATAAAGGCAGTTTTACATTGGCATGGTTAAACATAGCTGAGGCGTTTAAAACAATTTCAAAAAGTATAACGGCTGTAACTATAGGGCCAAGTAATAAAATGATTAGGCATTTGTATAGCATTGAAGCAGCGGCTTCAATGGGGTGAAAGCGAAAGCCAGTAGTTACGTCGATGTCTCGGTCTGCGTGATGTACTCGGTGAAAGCGCCAAAGCATAGGAATTTTATGCGAAGCCACGTGTTGCCAATAGATGGCTAGGTCTAAAAGTACAAAGCCGATAATAACATCAAGGTAATAGGGTAGACGAATATATGTGAGTAAGCCCCAGCCATTGTCCATGGCATAGCTTGCTGTGACTACAGCGGCGATAGGGCCGAGTAAGCGTAGAATTAAAATTTCACTAGCGAGAATTATAAAGTTAGTTGGCCAGCGTTGTTTGCGTGTTTGTGTGCGTTGCTTGCGCGGGAACAATGCTTCAAGCAGAGCCATGCTTAGCAATACAAGTAGAAATATAGAAATTCGTGTTACGCCGTCATCCATAGCTTTAGTATAAACCTTTTAGTGTGGTTTATATTGACCTAATGCTGAAGCAGAAGTTCCTGTGTCTTGACGTTGGTGGCCGGCTTGTTTTAAACGTTGCAAGTAGTCAGCCCAAAGTATTTCGTGTTCGGTGAGTAGTTTGTATAGATAATCCCAAGTAAATAAGCCTGAGTTATGTCCATCGCCAAAGGTTATACGAATAGCATATTGGCCTACGGCTTCAATGTGGTTAATGCCCACATTCTCTTTGCCAACTTGTAAAACTTCTTGGCCGGGGCCATGACCTTTTACTTCGGCAGATGGTGAGTAAACACGTAGGTATTCTGCCTTGAGTGAACCTGCAAAACCATCGTCAAAAGTCAGGTCGATAATACCTGACTTTTGATGCAGTTTAATTTGAGTAGGCGTTGCCATTATAGAATAAAGCGTGAAAGATCTTGGTCTTGAGACAGAGCTTCTAGGTGCTTATTAACAAAAGCCTCATCAACTGTAATTGTTGTTTCGGTTAGGTCAGAGGCATCGTAAGATACTTGCTCTAGTAAACGCTCCATCATGGTGTGTAGTCTACGCGCGCCGATATTCTCGGAGCTGTCATTTACTTCCCATGCGAGTTCGGCAATACGTTTAACGCCGCTAGCATCAAATGCAAGATCAACACCTTCTGTTTTAAGTAAGGATACATATTGATCGGTTAGTGCAAAATCTGGCTCAGTTAAAATACGCTCAAAGTCGTTAACAGTAAGAGCTGCAAGTTCTACACGAATAGGTAAACGGCCTTGTAGTTCAGGTATTAAGTCAGACGGTTTTGTTAGGTGGAACGCACCCGAAGCAATAAACAAAATATGATCAGTTTTAATTGCGCCATATTTAGTTGTAACTGTACAGCCTTCTACTAAAGGTAGAAGGTCACGTTGCACGCCTTCGCGTGACACATCAGAGCTTGCGCCTTCTCGACGAGATACTTTGTCTATTTCATCGATAAATACAATGCCGTTTTGTTCGGTATCTTTAACGGCTTGAAGTTTAATGTCTTCGTCGTTAATAAGTTTGGCGGCCTCTTCATCAATCGCAGCACGTAACGCATCTTTCACTTTCATTTTGCGCGTGCTGGTTCTATCTGATGATATGTTTTGGAACATGCCTTGAAGTTGGTTGGTCATGTCTTCCATGCCAGGAGGCGCCATGATGTCTACACCGATTGGACCGCTAGATACTTCAAAGTCAATTTCTTTATCGTCTAAATCACCTTCGCGTAATTTCTTACGGAATTTTTGGCGAGTAGAGCTGTAGCTTGAGTCGGCATCCATTGAGTTTGGCATAGGAAGTAGCACGTCAAGAATACGATCTTCTGCAGCATCTTCTGCAGGCATACGCATTTTGGCTTTAGCTGCTTCGCGTGCGTCTTTTACGGCGATGTCGACGAGGTCTTTAATGATGGAGTCAACTTCGCGGCCTACATAACCTACTTCGGTAAATTTAGTAGCTTCAACTTTAACAAAAGGTGCGTGTGCAAGTTTAGCTAGGCGGCGAGCAATTTCTGTTTTACCTACGCCTGTTGGGCCAATCATTAAAATATTTTTCGGCGTAATTTCTGAAGCCATATCAGCTTCTAACTGCGAACGGCGCCAGCGATTACGCAGGGCAATAGCAACAGCGCGTTTGGCATCAGCTTGACCAATAATATGTTTATCAAGTTCTTGTTTAATTTCTCTAGGTGTCATGTTTGCAGACATAAAATTCTCTTTAATAACTTACTTGGTTTCAATATCGAGTGTTTCGATAGTGAAGTTGTGATTGGTAAATACGCAAATATCGCCGGCGATGCCAAGGCTTTTTTCGCAAATGTCTTTTGCCGACATATCAGTATTATCTATAAGCGCCATAGAAGCCGCTTGCGCAAAGTTGCCACCTGAGCCAATGGCGATTACGTCATGCTCTGGTTCAATTACATCGCCGTTGCCGGAAATAATAAGCGAAGCGTTTTTGTCGGCTACTGAAAGCAGGGCTTCAAGGTTACGTAAAGCGCGATCAGTACGCCATTCTTTAGCAAGCTCTACGGCTGCGCGTACCAGTTGGCCGCTGTACATTTCTAACTTGCCTTCAAATTTTTCAAACAGTGTGAATGCATCGGCTGTGGCCCCAGCAAAACCTGCAATTACTTGGCCGTTATAAAGGCGGCGTACTTTACGCGCGTTGCCTTTCATAACTGTGTTGCCTAAGCTAACTTGACCATCGCCACCGATAACAACTTGGTTGCCTCGACGAACGGATAAAATAGTAGTGCCGTGAAAGTTTTCCATAATAATAGTCTTGGTTAAAAGTGTATAAATATAGTGTAGTAACTAGGGGCGAAAAGTGTGTTTTCAAGCTAAATATATGAATATTTAGCAGAGTGAAAAGTTTGGCGTTGCACTGCTTAAACAGCAGCTGGGCAGTTTATTTGTAACCGAAGCGTTGGGTAAAGTAAGCCCCAACAGAGTTGCCGCTTATGCCGTCGTAATCAACTATATCTATAGTTATACCGACTTCTTTAGACGGAGAATAGCGATAGGCCGCTTGGGCGGTGAAGCCTAAAGAGGCGTCAGCAGTGCCAGATGCTGAAAGCACTTTTAATGTTGGGTTTAGATGTACGCCAATACCCGCGCCATAAACAGCTTTTGCGTTTTGCTGCATATATAAGGCTTTTACAGGGATGGCTGTAAAGGTTGCCTTGCCATTGTCAGCATCTAGAAAGCTATATTTGTAGCTAGCCGACAAACGTATAAAGCGTTTACTGTAGTCTGAATAACGAGCATCTCTACCAACGGTGAAGTTAAAACCGTCGCCTGCATTAAGTACGTCGCCGCTGGTTGTTCTTGATGCTTCTAAAGCATCGCCACCAAGTCCGCCTGAAACGCTAAAAAAAGTTTTGCCTCGTTTAAACAGGTCTTGAAATTTCACTTCAGCATAGGCATTCGTTGAAATTAAACTGCACAAAATAACGATATGACCTGTTTTAAAACAGGTTTTGAAACAGGTATTTAAGCGGGCAATTAGCATGGCTTTCCTTGTGAATTGAGTTTTACTCGTAACTGTAAGTCATCGTACATTTAGGCGTGTAAATGTGCAAGTAAGGCACTGCTAATCAAGTCGCCAATATGAGACAAGAAAATAAGGCCTTTGTCATCTGTAAAACGAGCGCCGTCAGTACTTGCTAAAGCTAGTGCACCAAGGTGTTCAACGCCTTTTAAAGGAATAATGGCGGTTGATTTAATAATGTCTTGATTGCCAGGGAAGAAGTATGTGTTTAGTTCATTTTCAACTTCGCCACAAACAGGCTTGTTTCTTGTGAAGAATTCAGCAAAAAGTGAGCTTTCGGTTTCTTCATCAATTGCAATTAAGCTGTCGTCGGTAATGTGATTCAATAGACGTAAAGCAACAAACTCAATCTTAAATACATCGCGCATTACATCTTCAACAGAGGCTAAAACTTCAGAAACATTATGGCAAGACAGTAAGCCGCTGGCTAATTGCATTAAGTTAGCGCTGAGTGTTTCGTTTTCACGAGCAATGCTTAGTAGGTTCTCTAAAGACTGGTTTAAGTCTGTATTACTTTGTTTAAGTTTTGCTACTTGGTGTTCAATAAAAGAAATAGCGCCGTTGCCTACTGAGTGCTTGAAGTTTAATTTAAGTAAAATATCTTCATTTTCAATAAAGAATTGAGGATTGTCTGCTAAAAACTTAGAGACAGTTTCGGCATCAAGGCCTATATTTTTTTCAGCGGGTTCAGTCATAGTTTATTTTTTAAATTGTTAAGGTGCCATCAAATACTAAAGCTGTAGGGCCTGTCATATAAATAGGGGCTTGTTCGCCTTGCCATTCAATTCTTAGCTCTCCACCTAGTAGTTTTACATTAACCTGCTCGTCTAGTAAACCCCACTTGCGGCCAACAGCCACAGCGGCACATGCGCCAGAACCACAAGCTTGTGTTTCACCAGCGCCGCGCTCGTATACGCGTAGGGCGATATTGTTGCGGTCTATGATTTGCATAAAGCCAACATTAACATTTTCTGGGAACATGTCATGAGATTCGAGCTGTGGGCCTTCAATAGCCACGCGGTCAGTATTGATGTCATCAACCAAAGTAACGGCGTGAGGGTTCCCCATAGATACTGCGCCAAGGCTTACTGAGCCAGAGCTTAAGTCTAAAGTGTATTCATCTGCTTGTGAGTCTGCGGCAAATGGTAAGGCGTTTGGAGCAAAGTTTGGAGCAGATAGTGAGGCTTTGATGAGTTCGTCATTCACGCGCTCTAGCTGCATGCTGCCATTTAGCATTTCAACTTGTAAAACATTCTTGCCGCTTAGTTTACGGTGTTGAATAAAGTGTAAGAAACAGCGAGCACCGTTGCCACATTGTTGCGCAACGCTACCGTCTGAATTGTAGATGCGGTAGAAGAAGTCAAACTTTGGGTCGCTTGGTTTTTCAACGAGCAAAAATTGATCGCAGCCAACACCGGTATGGCGATCAGAGATTGCGGCAATTTGTTCAGGCGATAAATGAATGTCTTGTGAAACTGCGTCGATAATAACGAAGTCATTGCCAAGGCCATGCATTTTGCTGAACTCAATTGTTTGCGCCGCTTTTGTCATTAAGGCAGTACCTTCTCACCCATCATTAGTGACTCAATCGTTTCGCGAGCACGAATTTCGTATGCTTGTTCGCCATCAACCATAATTTCGGCAACGCGAGGTCGGCTATTGTAATTTGAGCTCATGGTGAAGCCATAAGCGCCACTAGAGCGAACGGCTAGTAAGTCATCTTGTGCAATAGCGAGTTGACGGTCTTTACCAATAAAGTCGCCCGTTTCGCAAATAGGCCCAACAATGTCGTAGTTGCCTACTTTTTCTGTAG
>CAYZLE010000076.1:0-6654 GCA_964479305.1 uncultured Gammaproteobacteria bacterium
ATTTTAGCTAGGTCAGCAACAACTGGCTTACCACCAATGTCTTTACCTAAAGCTAATGTTAATGGCGACTTCATAGCGTCGTAGTTCTTAGAGTTCAGTATTTCACTTAAACTCACTAACTCGCGCTCTTCGTTTGGAATTTCTAAACCAATGTATGACTTACCCGGAATAACTTCTACAACACGCACACTACTTATAGACATTGAACGCGCTAAATCTTGAGATAAGCCGCTAATTTTACTTGCCTTAATGCCAGGTGCTAATTGTAGTTCAAAGCGTGTAATAACTGGGCCTGGGTGAACAGCTACTACTTCAACTGAAATATTGAAGTCAGCCAGCTTGTGTTCTACCAACTGCGATAGCGCCTGTAATGCATCTTCAGAATAACCGCCTTCGTGCACTTTAGGTAAATCTAATAAGTTAATTGGAGGTAATTGAGTATCTGAAGGTGTATCAAATAAGTTAATTTGTTTTTCTTTAAATACACGTTGGCTTTGCTCAACCTTTTTAATTGTCGGTTCAATTCGTGGTTTTTTCGTTTTAATTTTTGCAATCTTAGGTTGAGTTTCAGCAACGAATTTTTCTGCTCTTTCGGTTTTTACTTTGCGTAATTTAAACTCTTCAATCCAGCCGCTTGCTTTCATAACAACATAAGCCCAAGCAAACATAATGCCTTCGCCGCACTTGTCCATAATGCGTAGCCATGAAATACCGGTAAATAAAGTAATACTTGCGCAGAATACGGCAAGCAAAACGAGCTTAGTGCCAATAGTACCCAGTATATGACGCAAGCCATGCATGCCTACGGTATCACCTAAAATACCACCTGCTCCAAGTTGTGCCTGCGGCAAAGCAAATTCACTAACAGAACTAAATGAACCTAAGCCTGAACCAGATATAAGCAATAAAATAAATCCTGCCCAGCGAATAATAAACACGTGCTTTTCTTGTTCTTCTTCTTGCTTGCTTTTCAACAACAACCAACCACTGTAGGCCACCATTACTGGCCATAAGTAAGCCATGTAGCCAAATAGGCTTAAAGTTACATCTGCAAAACCAGCACCAAGAACGCCGCCCCAGTTGCTAATTTTGTCGCTCATACCTTGGTTGTTCCAACCTGGGTCTGAGTGGTTATAGGTCAATAAAGCCAATATAAGCAATGCAGCAATTGCCACAAGCACATAAAAAATGCCTTCTTGTAAAGCTCTGTTAGCATGAACTGATAATGCTAATGGTTTTGAGGCCGACTTGTTTTTCTTTGCTTGAGCCAAGGTGAATCCTGTTAATGGGTATTTAATCTCCATTATATAGTATCAAAACCGCCTATGACAGAGTAAGCCTATTGCTTATTTTCTTTCTAAATATTTTCGCTTTATGCTTCCGAAATTATCTTGTTGAGAGTAAGATACATTTTTTTGGTGATTACAGAGGATTATCTTGTGAGCGACGTGAAACATGCAAAATTATTAATATTAGGTTCTGGCCCAGCTGGATATACAGCGGCTGTTTATGCAGCACGCGCTAATTTAGACCCTGTTCTAATCACCGGTCTGCAAATGGGTGGTCAATTAACGACCACAACCGAAGTAGATAACTGGCCAGGCGACGTTGAAGGCCTACAAGGCCCAGATTTAATGGCTCGTATGCAGAAGCATGCTGAACGTTTTGATACAGAAATCATCTTTGATCATATTCATACAGCTGAACTACAAGAAAAGCCTTTGCGCTTAACAGGCGACCAAGGTACTTATACTTGTGACTCTTTAATCATTTGTACTGGTGCTAGCGCTAAATACCTAGGTATTCCATCAGAAGAAGCTTTCTCTGGTCGCGGCGTATCAGCTTGTGCAACCTGCGACGGTTTCTTCTACAAAGGTAAAGATGTAGCGGTAATTGGCGGTGGTAACACGGCGGTTGAAGAAGCACTTTACTTGTCTAACATTGCTAAAAGCGTAACGGTTGTTCACAGACGTGACAAATTTAGCAGCGAGAAAATTCTAATCGACCGTATTTTAGACAAAGCTGAAAACGGCAATATTTCTATTGAATGGAATAGCACACTTGATGAAGTACTGGGCGATGACTCAGGTGTTACAGGTATGCGCATTAAATCAACGAAAGATGAGTCGACTAAAGATATTGATTTAGCCGGTGTATTTATTGCTATTGGCCACTCACCAAACACTGACCTATTTAAAGGCCAGCTAGAAATGGAAAATGGCTACCTAAAAGTACAAAGTGGCTTAAGCGGCAACGCAACACTAACGTCTATTGAAGGGGTTTATGCAGCGGGCGACGTTATGGATCACACCTACCGCCAAGCGATTACCTCAGCCGGTACTGGCTGTATGGCTGCCTTAGATGCTGAGCGTTATTTAGATAACCTATAACTCTATTGAATTATAAGACTTACCTGGCGCCAACTATTATTTTGGCGCTTTTTTTTGCCTATCTACTAATTTTTATATAAACAGCGTATACAAACATTTGCTAGTATTGATGCATGTCATCAAATCTTTCTATAAACACCATAGATTCACTTAGCAAAATTAATGCTAGCGAATGGAATGCGCTAAATACCGAGAATCACCCCTTCCTAAGTTACGAATTCCTTCAGGGTCTAGAAGAGCATAATTGCATTGGTCAGCATGTAGGTTGGTTTGCAAAACATATTGTGGCATTCGATGAAGATAGAAAACTTGTTGCTGCAATGCCTTGTTATGAAAAACACAACTCATTTGGCGAATTTATATTCGACTGGCAATGGGCAAACGCCTACGACCAAGCAGGTGTACATTACTACCCTAAATTGGTTAGCGCCGTACCTTTTTCACCCGTTACAGGGCAACGTTTATTAGCTCTACCCCAATATATTGAAAATCATGATATTTATATTATTTTCAGTGAAGCCATTTTAAAAATAGTTGAAGAAAACAGTTATTCAAGTGCTCACATCTTATTCTTGGCTGAAGACCAAAAATACCAATTTAAATCAGACAATTTCAGTAATCGTCTTGGGTTTCAGTACCATTGGACAAATAAAGACTATAAAGATTTTGATGATTTTTTATCAGGATTCACTTCAAAGAAAAGACGTAATGTTAAACGCGAGCGCAGACTTGCAACAGAAGGCATAGAGCTCAGCATAGAAGCTCGCACAGGCAAACAAATTAGCGAAAGCGAGTGGTACGGCATTTATAGCTGCTATCAAAATACCTTTAATGAGAAAGGCAACTACCCTAGCCTGACATTGCCATTCTTTAAGCATTTAGCAGAAACTTTACCTGACAATTTGGTCGTCTTTATTGCCAGCCAAAATGATGAAGTTATTGCCGCCTCAATCTGCCTTAAAAGTGATTCGACGCTTTATGGTCGCTACTGGGGCTGTTTGGAACGCTTTTCACACTTACATTTTGAACTTTGTTTTTACCAAGGCATTCAATACTGTATTGAAAACAATATTCAGTCATTTGAACCTGGCGCTCAAGGCGAACACAAAATTACGCGTGGTTTCCTACCTAAAGCCACATGGTCTTCACACTATATTGCCGATGGGCGCTTCAAAAGCGCAATTGATGATTTTTTACAGCGTGAAAGGCAACATTATGAAAAAACTGTCTATGAACAACTCTGCGACCTCTCGCCATTTAAAGATTAATATTTCAAAAATATGAACGATTAGTCATTTTTTGACGAAAGGTTGATTTTTATAAATTTATAGCATAGTATCTCAATATACAACTGAGATAAGTTTTCCTGGGCTATAAAAAATGAACAAACCATTAAGCAGAAAACAACGCGAAATACTCCTACGCAAAGATTACATTCTTGAAGTGGCAAGAGACATTATTGCCGAAGATGGCTATATAGGCTTTACGATAGATCGCGTAGCCGAGGCCACGGAATATGCCAAAGGCACCATCTACCAAATGTTTGCCAACAAAGAAGAAATTATCGCTTCGCTATGCTTACAAAACGGTAAAGTTTGCTTAGATCTATTTGAGCGAGCCAATGAGTTTAACGGTAGTAGCCGCGAACGCCTTGCTGCTATTAACGTAGCACACCATATTCATGTTCTAAAAAACCCCGATGGATTCAATCAGCAACTTCTAATTAAAAACAGCTCTATTCGCAACAAGATTAATGACGAAATGAGCCAACAGATGCTTGAAATGGAATCTAATGTTGTGTCGGTAGTCACCTCAATTGCTCAAGAAGCAATTGATAAAGGCGAAATCAAAACAGACTTATCCGCACCAAGCCTTGTATTCAACTTATGGTCTTTGTGCTTTGGTTGCGCTTATCTAATGTGTTCAGACATAGAACTAGATAAACACGGTATGACACATTGCACAGCCCTAAACAATGACGCTTTTATAAAAATGCTTGATGGTTACAAGTGGGAACCATTACATAACGAGACTGAATATAAACAAACAATACAAAGAATTGCAGCAGAAGTTTTTCCAGCCGAGTTTAAAGAAACTGGCTTACACAAATTATTATCGTAGAGGGAGTTAAAGATGTACGCACCGCTATCAAATTTTTTAATTAAATATAAATGGCTAGTTTTAATAGCCAGCATTGTTCTGGCAATGGGCCTAGGTAAAGGCGGTGAAAAACTTGCATTTACTAATGACTACCGCGTCTTCTTTAGCCCGGACAACCCTCAACTACTGGCCTTTGAAGAACTTCAAGACACTTATAATAAAAGCGATAATGTATTAATTGCTTTTGCACCTAAAAGTGGAAATGCATTTACACCAGAAGTACTAAAAGCAATTCAATATGCGACAGAAGAAGCGTGGCAAATACCCTACTCAACTCGAGTCGACTCAATAAGTAATTATCAACACACGTACTCTGACGCTGATGACTTAATAGTTGAAGAACTATACCTTGATGTTGACGAATTAAGCCAAGCTGACATAGATAAAATTAAAGCCATATCCACTAAAGAACCACAATTAGTTAATAAGGTTATATCACCCTCAGGTCACGTCGCAGGCGTTAATGTCACTATAGAACTGCCGGGCATAGATGAAAACACAGAAAGCCCAGAAGTAGGCGCAGCCGCAAGAAATCTTGTGGAAGACATTAACAAACGTTACCCAGAAATTGACACCTACTTGACTGGCATGATTATGATGAACAATGCCTTTCCTGAAGCCACATTCAAAGATTTTGCTACGCTAATACCGGCAGCTTTTATTGTAATTTTGCTTGGCTTGGTCATCGCCTTCAGAACAGTAGCTCCAGTACTCATTACGCTTATCGTGATTATACTTTCAATTATGACCGCTATGGGTTCAGCAGGCTGGGCAGGTATAAAGCTTACTCCACCAGCCGCCTCGGCCCCGACTATGATTTTGACTCTAGCCGTCGCTGATTGCGTACACATACTCATTTCGTTTTTACATGCCATGCGAAGCGGTATGACTAAGAATGAAGCTATTACTGAAAGCTTACGCCTAAACCTACAGCCGGTGTTTTTAACGAGCTTAACAACCGCTATTGGCTTCTTAAGTTTAAACTTTAGTGACTCACCTCCTTTCCATGACCTAGGTAATATTTCTGCGGTAGGTATGCTATTCGCCTTTATTTTTAGTGTTACTTTGCTACCAGCATTACTAGCTATATTACCGGTTAAGGTTAAATTATATGAAGCATCGCACTCTGGCTTATTAGACAAATTAGCAGAATGGGTAATTACTTATCGCAATAAAATTTTCTACAGTATGGTCGTAATTTCTATTGCCTTATCAGCCATGCTATTTAAAAACGACTTAAACGACGTATTTGTAAATTACTTTGATGAAAGCGTTCAATTCAGAACTGATTCAGACTTTGTTGCGGATAATCTAAGTGGCTTATACACCATTGATTACTCGCTTAAAAATGACGGCGACAATTCAATTAGTGAGCCCGCTTTCTTAAAACAAATTGATGACTATGTTAATTGGTTAAACGACCAACCCGAAGTCATTCATGTTAGCGCGATTAGCGATACCATTAAGCGTTTAAATAAGAGCATGAATTATGACAATGATGACAAGTATGTGATTCCTCAATCACGTAGTCTATCTGCCCAGTATCTTTTACTATATGAAATGTCTTTACCTCAAGGCTCAGACTTAAACAACCAACTTAATATAGATAAGTCTGCAACACGTTTAAGTGTGACATTAAAAACTATATCATCAAATGAGATTATTGACATAGCTGAAAGGTCACGCGCCTGGCAAGAAGTTAACACACCTGAACTTGTCGTTGATGGCTCAAGCCCTGCACTCATGTTTGCTCATATTGGCAAACGCAATATTATCAGCATGCTGCAAGGCACTACGCTTGCGCTATTCTTAATTTCTCTAATCTTATTATTTACACTTAAGTCACTTAAGTATGGATTAATTAGCCTAGTGCCAAATTTATTACCCGCTGCTATTGGCTTTGGCTTGTGGGGTTTATTTGTTGGCGAAGTCGGCCTCGCCTTATCTATTGTGGCGGGTATGACATTAGGTATTGTTGTTGATGACACCATTCACTTTTTATCAAAATACATTCGTGCCAGACGCGAGAACAAACTTAATGCACAAGATGCTGTTAGGTACACCTTTAAAAATGTAGGCGTGGCTCTTTGCGTAACTACTTTTG
>CAYZLE010000077.1:0-6611 GCA_964479305.1 uncultured Gammaproteobacteria bacterium
CTACTGTTTAAGTTCGATTTAATCTAATTTAATCTATGATTCAAACTATATCATAAGCCAATATGCTGAAAGTTACCGTTTTATAAAAAAAAGTGCAAATAAGGGCTAGCCAGAACCCCTTGATTTAGGTAATATTCGCACCTCGCAATAAACCGCGATTACCCAGAGCTTAGCATCGCTAAACTCAACTAAATTCGGAGGGGTGGCAGAGCGGTTGAATGCACTAGTCTTGAAAACTAGCAAGGGTTTATAGCCCTTCGGGGGTTCGAATCCCCCCTCCTCCGCCATTTACTGCTCTCAAGCAAAATCCCAAATTTATCTTAGAAAAACCTTAACAAGCCCTACTTTTTCATGCTGCCTGCTTACTTTAGCCGGGCATTACCTACACAAGTCCTCTTTTTAGCTATTCCCTTTTGAACAATGTTTAACCTATAATAAAAATACCTTATAAAGCCAATCAAGGATTTGAAACTATGAGTTCAAATATTAGTAATATAGAAACGATTCAACGTTACCTTGATAACCAAGACAAAATAGAGCCTTTATTAGAGTCGATAATGGAAGTGTTAATTGACCCTAAGCTCTTAGATGACGCGGCTTACCAAAGTGAAGTAATGACAAGCATGTCTGGCACTTACCCATATATAGATATGATTTATTCTTTGTCTGTTGATGGGCAACAATTATTAGATACCACTTTGTCGAAGAAAAGGCAGCGCAAAATGTCGCTGAAGTCTGACCAGTTTAAAGACCGTAGTCGACGCCCTTATTTCATTACAGGTAAAAGCTCAGAGACGCCTTTAGTCACTAAACCCTACTTATCTATCACCGATGGAAATTTGGTGGTATCGGCCATTCACAAGGTACTTGATGCTGCTGGTGACTTAGTGGGCTATATGGTTTGCGACTTTGATTTAGCGTCTTTAGTTGGTCACTTTTTAGGTGACTCAAAACGTAATAAGTTTGTGCCTATTTTTAACGCTGTTTACACATTGATATCTGTGGGCTTATTGATTGTGATGGCGATGTTGTTATTTGCCGCCTTTAAAGAGATTACGCATTTCTTCCAAGATTTTAACGAGTCATCCTTAAGGCCATTTACAGCGATTATTTTCTTTACCTTGGCGCTATCTATATTTGATTTGGCTAAAACGGTATTAGAAGAAGAAGTGTTAATGCATAAAGATATTTTTAGGCACAGCTCAACAAGACGCACGATTACGCGATTTATATCGGCTATTTTAATTGCGGTTTCTATTGAGGCCTTGTTGCTTATGTTTAAGTCGACACTCAACGATGGTTCGCATTTAGTTGAGGCGGTATGGATGATGTTAGCGGCTGTTGGCTTGTTAGTTGGATTAGGTTTTTATGTTTATATGGGCGCAAAGGCAGAGTTGCTATTAAACAAGAGTAAGCAGGAAGAACGCCGATCTCGTTAACATTACAATAGTTTTAGGAAAGCCTAGGTATAAAAAAAGCCCACCTCGTATTAAGAGGCGGGCTTTTTACTATTGAAATTCATTTAAATTAGGCACAGATTTTATTTGAATACCCAGTTTGTTCTTAACTTGGTATGCAACTTTTTTTGTATTACACTCGTCACATATAATAAAAAATCATTAATGGAAGAGGTTTACATGATGTCATCGCTGCAGTATCAGTTTTCTAAAACAGGCATATTTTTAATCATTATATTCTTTAGCTGCATTAGCATGTTAGCAAATGCTTCTTCTACTCAAAACATACCTGATCCGTTAAAACCTTGGACGGACTGGGTTCTTGATGAAAATGACATTGAAACTTGCCCTTATTTTTATAACAGTGAAAACAAAGCCTACATATGGCCTTCTACTTTACGCTTAAATTTAAATAACAAGGGCGGAACATTTACTCAGCAGTGGCACATTTACGCCAAAGAATCTCAGGTTCAACTACCAGGCGATAAGAATCATTGGCCATTAAATGTAAGTAGTAATAACAAAGCACTTCTAGTCAGTGATATTAATGGCATTCCACACCTTACTTTAACAAGAGGCAAACATACTATTACCGGAAGTTTTAAATGGGGAGAGCTACCTAAAACACTCGGTATGACACCCCAACTCGGTTTATTAAAACTCAGTATAAATAATAAAAATATTTTGCAGCCCAAATTCAACCAAAGAAATACACTTTGGTTATCGCAAGACACTCAAAAACAAAGTAGCGAAGACAACTTACTCGACTTACAAGTTTTTAGACGAATAAATGACAACCACCCTATTCGTGTTGAAACCATTGTTAAAATTCGTGCGTCGGGCAAACAGCGTAATATTGAATTGTCACCAGTGATGCTAGACGGTTTTATTCCTATCAACATTGAGAGCCCATTACCTGCACGTATTGATGGCGAAAAATTAACTGTTCAGCTACGCCCAGGAGAATGGCAAATTAAAATTGGTAGTCGTGTAAGCGATAACATAAGTGAGTTTGCATTGCCCGCTAGTAAATCACCTTGGCCTCAAGAAGAAATATGGGTTTTTTCTGGAGACAACAATATGCGTCAGGTTGAAATATCTGGAGCAAGTAGTATTGACCCCAGTCAAACAGGCTTACCTAAAAATTGGCTCTCCTTGCCAGCATATTTAATGAAGCCGAACCAAACTTTAAAATTAAAAACTATTGTTAGGGGTAAAAGCAATAAGAGCAATGAGAAATTATCATTACGTCGGCAGATGTGGTTAGACAGCAATGGCAATGGTTATACAATCAAAGATCAGTTAAGCGGCAACACTGAATTAACGCGTTTAAATGTGTTATCAAACATTAAATTAGGGAATGTATCTATAGATAATCAGCCGCAACTTATTACATCTCTAAATGATACTGACGCTGCTGGTGTTGAAATTAGGCAACACAATATTAACTTAAAATCTGAAAGTCGTTACGACAGTTCACAAACCCAAATACCGGTTAGTGGTTGGAAAACTAACTTGCATTTAGTCACAACTGATTTACATCTGCCTGCGGGTTGGCGTTTATTTTTTGCAAACGGTACTGATAACTTACCCAAAAGCTGGGTAAGCCAATGGAGTCTTTTAGACTTATTTATTGTGCTTGTTATCACTTTTGCTTGCGGCAAAGTTTTTAATAAACTTTGGGGCGGGATTGCTCTTGTAAGCTTAGTATTAACTTGGCATGAAACCAATGCGCCGACTTATATTTGGCTATTATTACTCATAACCATTGCATTAATAAAATATATGCCCGACAGTAAATTCAAAAAATTAAGTAGCGGCGCTTTTATTAGCTTAGTATTAATACTAGGTTTATTTCTTTTCAACTACACAGTTGAAACTTTACGATATAGTTTTTTTCCTCAATTAGAAAACACTATTCGTACTAATAACAATGTCTATAAGCCTGACAATTTCGACAACCAGATGACAAGTAACGCTCCAGTTGTTACGTCCTCTAAAGAGAGAGTGCAACGATCAATCAAGGATTATTCTAAAGACCTAGCTTCTTCATCTCGTAGAAAAGTAAACCCAAAGAACTTACAGGTATTAGACCCAAACAGCAAAATTCAAACTGGGCCGGGCTTGCCAACTTGGTCAAATTACCAACCTATTCGCTTACATTGGTCTGGTCCAGTTAAAGCCGAACAGATGAGCAGACTCATTTTAATACCACCATTACTAACGGCAGTTATACGTATCACAGGGATTATTTTATTACTGCTTCTCACTTCACGTTTCGTTATTAGTTTTATGCAACAAAAAAGTGATGACTTTAAACTGCCAAATAAATTAAATAGTTTTTACGGGCTATCTTCCGTTGTCACTTTATGTATAGTCAGTAGTTTAATTGGAATGACATATAGCCAACCTGGCATGGCTAAAGAAAACACAGTCAATAATATTTATGGAGAAGCACAACAAACCATACCTAGACAAGATATTTTAGATGAACTAAAGGTTCGTTTAAAGCGCGATAAAATATATGAACCACCAACATGCTTACCAAATTGTGCGCATATAGAAAGTATGAATGTAGAGATTGATAATAATATTATGGTTCTACGTTTACGTGCTCATGCCAGCACTGAAACAACTATTCCTTTGCCTGGCAGTAGTAAAAGTTGGCTGCCTGAAAGTGTTGTTGTTAATAACAATATCAATACACCACTACAAAGAAATAGTAAGGAACAATTATGGGCAAACGTACCAAAGGGTTTAAATACTATTGTGTTACGCGGACCAATATCTCAAGGTAGCAGTATACTTTTGCCCTTACCTCTTCAGCCTCGTTACGTCACTACAAAAATAAATGCCGAAAAATGGACAATTGACGGCATTAATAATGATGGTAAACCTAGTCAGCAACTTCAACTTACTCGTATCACAAAAAATACAAATAATACCTCAGACTGGCAGACCCAATCCTTGGCCCCATTTGTTATGGTAGATCGATACTTTGAACTTGGGCTCGATTGGCAAGTTATTACAACTATTCAACGTATCTCTAACAATGGTATTCCCATTAATATTGATGTTGATTTACTAGAAGGTGAACAACCAATTAGCGAACAATTGACTATCAAAGATAGAAAAGTAAGCGTTAAACTTGATGCGCGTCAAAATACTTTTAGCTGGGCTTCACGATATCCGGTTAATGAGCAAATAACATTAGTCGCTAACCAACAAAAAAACTACTTAGAAACTTGGCGTTTTAACCCTAATGCAATATGGCATTGGCAAGCAGAAGGTATACCGGTTAATTTACAGCAGCAATATAACGGTATCAGCATACCCGTATGGCGCCCTTGGCCCAAAGAAGTGTTGAAAATTAATGTGTCGCGACCAAAAGGTACTGATGGCCAGACAGTTACTATTTTAAATAGTCAACTTAATACATCTATTGCTAAGCGTGCTAAAGAGTTTGATTTTAGTTTTACAGCATTAAGTAGCCGCGGTACACAACATGAAATCAGTTTACCCAAAGGCGCCGACATTCAAAAAATAACAATCGATAAAATAGAGCAATCTATTCAGCAAAGCAACAACAAGTTAATGCTGACACTTAAGCCAGGAAAACAAAACGTTCATGTTCAATGGCGTGAAGACACGGTTTTATCAACACTATATAAATCACCTCTAGTTGATTTAAAACTCAATAGTGTTAATGCCAAGATGCAAATTAAAGTACCTAGAGACCGTTGGCTGTTATGGACATATGGCCCAACAATTGGGCCAGCTGTATTGTTTTGGGGAGTTATTATTGCCTTATTTATACTCGCATTTATTCTGGGGCAGTCTGGTATAACTCCTCTTAAAACATACCAGTGGGCTTTACTAGCATTAGGTTTAAGTCAAACGTCACCCCTACTTATTTTTATATTTATCGCATGGTTAGCTTTTATAAAAATACGTGCAAACCTAAAATCTGAATCATGGTCTGACCAAAAATTTAATAGCATGCAAGTAGTTTTTGCTTTATTAACTGTTACTGCTCTTATAATTTTAGGCGCTTCAGTTGCTAATGGCTTATTAGGTAATCCATCTATGATTATTAAAGGTAACGGGTCATATTCATATTTGTTAAATTGGTACCAAGATCGAGCAAGTAACAATTTACCGCAAGCAGGTTTCTTTAGCATGCCTATGTGGGTTTATCGCATGTTAATGCTGGCTTGGGCACTGTGGTTAGCCACATCTGTTATTAAATGGTTACAAATGGCGTGGCAATCTTTTAACGTTGGTGGATTATGGCGTGCTAATGATAAAAAATTAAAACAAGCGGAGCTAGAAAAGTTAAAAAGCTCTAGGAAGACGGAAAAGTAATTATTAAAACATAAGCCGCTAAATTAGCTTAGCGGCTTATTCAAAAGATACACCTATTACTTAAGTACTGAAGTACCACCCATATAAGACTGAAGAACAGCAGGCACTTTAATTGAGCCGTCTGCTTGTTGATAGTTTTCTAGCACTGCCACTAGCGTTCTACCTACTGCTAAACCTGAGCCGTTTAGTGTATGTAGCAACTCTGGCTTTTTAGCATCGGCTTTACGGTAACGTGCTTGCATACGGCGTGCTTGGAAGTCTTTAAAGTTACTGCAAGATGAAATCTCACGGTACTTTTGTTGACCCGGAAGCCATACTTCTAAGTCGTATGTTTTAACGGCTGAGAAACCTGTGTCACCTGAGCAAAGTGTCATTACTCGATATGGTAATTCTAGCTGCTGCAATATGCTTTCTGCATGAGCGGTTAAGTCTTCTAATGCTTGCTCTGAATCTTCTGGGCGAACAAACTGTACCATTTCAACTTTTTCGAATTGGTGTTGACGAATCATGCCACGAGTGTCACGGCCGTAAGAGCCAGCTTCTGATCTAAAGCATGGTGTGTGACTGGTAAATTTAAGCGGCAAGTCTGCCTCGTTTACAATTTCGTCGCGCAGTATATTTGTTACTGGCACTTCGGCTGTTGGAATTAAGTAGTATTCTTGTTCGCCGTTTAACTTAAACAAATCCTCTTCAAACTTAGGTAACTGACCTGTGCCTTGAAGGCTGTCGGCATTAACCATAAACGGCACATTCACTTCTTGGTAGCCGTGAGTTTCTATGTGAGTATTC
>CAYZLE010000078.1:0-6600 GCA_964479305.1 uncultured Gammaproteobacteria bacterium
GTACAAAGCCTTGCGCATAAGACCATGACGAGGCTAATAAGCCTAAAGTAAAGATGCTGTGTTTTATATTTTTATAATTCATATTTTTTTCTATAGAAATAATCGTGTTATGTCATTAGTAAAAGCTAAGACCATAATCATCACTAATATTATCATTCCAAATTGTTGGAGGATAAGCTGCACTTTTTCACTTGGCTGCTTACCCGTTACTATCTCTGTTGCAAAATAAGCCAAGTGTCCGCCATCAAGCATAGGAATAGGCAGTAAATTTAATACGCCTAAACTAATACTGATAACAGCAATGAAATCGATGTAGTACTTATAATTAATACTAGCTGTTTTACCTGCATACTCAGCTATAGACAAAGGCCCACTAATATTTTTATGCGATACGTCGCCTACTATCAACTTACCAATCATTTTTAACAGTAAAACCGACATATCCCAAGTTTTAGCTACCGAGTATTGAATAGCATCTACAAAGGGGTACTGCACTAACTGTTTAACAGGTGATTGAACTCCCATACCTACAAAGCCAATTGTACCACTTTCTACTTTTTTCTCGTTGGGCTTTATAGTTAAATCAAGCTGACTCGCTTGTCGTTGTATCTGAATAGCTATCGCTTGATTAGGGCGCTCTTGAACATACTCAACCCACTCTTTCCAAGAGTTAATAGGCTGACCATCCACGCTTAAAACTAGATCTCCAATTTTTAAACCCGCTTGCTCAGCTGGCATACCTTTAACCAGTTCCCCCACTTGCGGCTTTAAGGATTTAGGCATATAGATGTTAATACCCAAACTATCAACAACATCTTGATTATCTTTCAATAACTTTTGGCCATCTAAGTCTAGAGTTATTGGCAGTGCCGTTTTATTTCGTTCAACTTCTAGCTGTATTTGATCCGCATCTAAAGCCTCGTCAATTAGTGCTACTCGAGCTTGCGACCAACTAATTACACTCTTGTTATTAACCGAAAGGATTTTATCTTCGTACTGTAAACCCGACTTTTCAGCTATAGAGCCCTGTTTAAGCTCACCAATAATAGGTTTAAAGTCATTAATACCCAATGAAGCCACAATGAAATACAGAAGAATAGCCAGTAAAAAATTAAATATGGGTCCAGCCGCAACAATTGCTATACGTTTATAGACTGACTGTGTATTAAAAGCCAAATGACGCTCTTCTGGGGCTACTTCGCCTTCGCGTTCATCTAACATTTTAACGTAACCACCCAAAGGAATAGCGGCCAGCACATACTCTGTTGAGTTTTCGTTAGCCTGATAACGCCAAAATGGTTTCCCAAAACCAACGCTAAAACGTAAGACTTTCACACCTAAACGTCTCGCCACCCAAAAGTGGCCAAACTCGTGCACGCTAACCAGAATACCTAAGGCAACAATGAAAGCAACAATGGTGAATAACAAGCTAGGCATGATTTTTTAATAGTTCTTTCTTTATAAACTGCTCAGCACTTTGCCGCGCCTGTTGATCGATAAACATAATTTCTTCAAGGCTTGAGACAGGCAAGGACGATGTTTGTTCCAAATTGTTTGCAATAATTACGGGTATATCAACAAAGCGAATTTTATTATTTAAAAAAGCATCAACCGCTTGCTCATTAGCTGCATTTAAACGAATACATGCTTCGCCACCTAAATTAATAGCATCATAGGCAAGCTGCAAACACGGAAAACGTTTAAGGTCAGGCTTTTCAAAGTTAAGTTGCGCAACCTCCGCCAAATTTAAAGGTTTCACTGAACTTTCAATACGTTCAGGCCACGCCATAGCATGTGCAATAGGTGTACGCATATCAGGGTTGCCCATTTGCGCAAGCACTGAGCCATCTTGATACGACACCATAGAATGAATAATGCTTTCAGGGTGCACAACAACATCAATTTTGTCGTGAGGCATTGAGAATAACCAATGCGCTTCTATAATTTCTAAACCCTTATTCATCAGACTAGCTGAGTCTACTGATATCTTCTTACCCATGTCCCAATTAGGGTGAGCACAAGCCTCAGCTGGCGTAACATTTTGTAGCTCTTGCTGGCTCTTTAACCTAAACGGGCCACCAGAGGCAGTTAAAGTAATATGAGTTAGGCCTTGATAGCTTTTATCTGCATTAGGTAAAGGTAAGCACTGAAAAATTGCATTATGCTCACTATCAACTGGCAATAATGTTGCCTTATGAAGTTCAGCCTGCTGCATAAAATATGCGCCCGACATAACTAAGGCTTCTTTATTAGCCAATAGTACTTTTTTACCGGTTTGAATAGCAGCCAATGTTGGCAGTAAACCTGCGGCCCCAACAATTGAAGCCATAACAACTGAAGATTCTGGGTCTTTAGAAATATCTACGACCGCATCAGCACCACTTAACACTTTAGTGTCTAGAGAAGCAGTTTGGTTTTTTAATTTTTCTGATAATTGTGTCGCAGACTCAGCATCAACCATAACGGCGTAGTCTGGTTTAAATTGAATAACTTGTTCAAGCAGCGCATCAACATTAGTATTAGCTGTTAATGCAAATACTCGGTAACGGTCAGGGTGCTGAGCAACAACATCTAAAGTACTTTTGCCAATACTGCCCGTTGAACCCAGTACGGTAATCGCGTCCATTTAACTAGCGATTCCAAAATGATAGGCCGTTAAGAATAAAGGCGCAGCTGCTAATAAACTATCAATTCGATCTAGTACACCACCGTGACCGGGCAAAATTTGGCTACTATCTTTAAGTCCTGCTCGACGCTTTAAGAGGCTTTCGAACAAATCGCCCACCACTGAGAAAATAGCAATCACTAAACTCAGGGCAATAAGCAAGCATATATCCAACAGGCTTAAGTCACTATAAAAACCAAACAATGCTGCAATTAAAGCAACAAAAAATAAACCGCCTGCAACACCTTCAACTGTTTTACCTGGGCTTAATATTGGCGCTAGCTTGCTTACCCCAAAACGCTTCCCAGTAAAATAAGCGCCAATATCAGCACCCCAAATAATGGCGAATAAAAACAGCACCATGGTGACACCATAGTATTCATGCAGGTATTTAATAGCAATAAATGCAGGCACCAAGGTAAACACACCCTTTATTACGTTATTAAAACGCGAATGCAGTGCACCTAGGCTTTGTTTGTCTTCAACCCTGTTTAAAAGAAACAAAACTATAGTCCACCAAAGCCAACTAACAATGGCTAGCGCCAATAAATGTTCTGGTGAAAATATTTGGCTGAAATAAATAAATAAAGCCAAAATAAGAACAATAAAGATAAGTTTACGCAAAGGCTTTTTAATAGCCGACAAACTTGTCCACTCATACGCTGCTATAACTAAAAATACTAGCAGCATATAAGTAAAGCTTTGAATTGAGCCAAATATAGTAATACCCAATACTGCAGGAGCCAGTATTGCAGCAGTAAGAATACGCTTCTTAAGCGTGCTTAGATTTTTTATCATTATTAACCTGCTCTGGAGTTTTCCCATACCTTCTTTGACGCGTACTAAAACAATCTACAGCCTCATCAAACTCTTTTTCACCAAAGGCAGGCCATAAACTATCTGCAAAATAAAATTCACAGTAAGCCGTTTGCCAAATTAAAAAATTACTAATGCGTTTTTCTCCACCCGTTCTAATCAACAGATCAGGCGCTGGCATAGATGCTAGCTGAGTGTATTTTGAAACAAGAGTCTCATCGACTTCATCAACACTTAACTCACCACTTTTAACTTTCTCAGCAATAATTTTTGTTGCGTTGGCAATATCCCATCTACCGCCATAATTAACAGCAATATTTAGGTGTAGCTTAGAATTATTTTGTGTTTGCTCTTCTGCCGCTCGCATAGTTTCACGTAGCTCAGATGTAAAACGAGAAATATCTCCAATAAAACGAACCGCAATACCGTTACTATGAAGCTCATCCATTTCTTTAGTCAGTGTTTTAATGAATATATCCATCAAAGTACTCACTTCACTTTCAGGACGGTTCCAGTTTTCACTACTAAAAGCAAAAATGGTTAAATAAGGTATTTGATGTTTTTCACATGAAGCAAGAAGCTGCTTAACGGATTTAACACCCGCTCTATGCCCCATTGCACGTGGAAGGCCACGTTTTTTCGCCCATCTGCCGTTACCATCCATAATAACGGCAAGATGTTGTATCGCATTTTGTGTATCAGTGTTTGTCATTTATTAAAAAACAACTATACAGACATTAAGTCTTCTTCTTTTGCAGCAACAACTGCATCAACTGACTCAATAAGCTTGTCAGTTAGTTTTTGAATTTCATCTTGACCACGACGCTCGTCGTCTTCTGAAATTTCTTTAGCTTTATTCAAATCTTTTAAGTCTGAATTCGCATCACGACGAATGTTGCGAATAGCAACTTTAGTATTTTCACCTTCGCCTTTAACCATTTTAGCAAGTTCCTTACGGCGCTCTTCAGTTAATGGTGGTAAAGGTATACGAATAACCGTTCCTGCAGTCACAGGGTTAAGGCCTAGGTTCGAATTTAGAATAGCTTTTTCTACGTCAGGAACAATTTGCTTTTCCCAAGGCGTAACAACTAAAGTACGTGCATCATCAACACCTACATTAGCTACTTGGCTTAAAGGTGTTTGTGCACCGTAATATGAAACCGTAACGTGATCCAACAAGCTAGGGTGAGCACGACCTGTACGTAGGCGTGTTAATTCTACTTTAAGCGCTTCTACGCTTTTTTGCATACGCGCTTCAGCGTCTTTTTTTAAATCTTCTAACATAATTATTTTCCTACAACGACTTTGGTACCAATTGAATCGTCGCCTTCAACAATTTTCTTTAAATTACCTTCAGCGTTCAAATCAAAAACCATAAGTGGAACATTATTATCACGACACATTACCAATGCCGTAGCATCCATAACACCTAGCTTATCGCCAATAGCGCGATCAAAGGTTAGTGTATCGTATCTTACGGCGTTAGGGTTTTTAGCGGGATCGCTATCGTAAACACCGTCTACTTTCGTTGCTTTAAGCAAAATATCAGCACCAATTTCAATCGCGCGTAAACTTGCCGCTGAATCAGTAGTGAAAAATGGGTTACCAGTACCTGCAGCAAATACTACGGCACGGCCTTTTTCTAAGTGTCTAACTGCTTTACGTCTAATGTAGTCTTCGCATACATCGTTAACCTGTAAAGCTGACATCACTCGAGTTTGAATATCAATTTTTTCTAGTGCGTCTTGAAATGCTAAAGAATTAATAACCGTAGCTAGCATGCCCATATGGTCGCCTGTTACTCGATCCATACCAGCTTCTGCCAAACCAGCGCCGCGGAAAATGTTTCCACCACCAATAACAATAGCCACTTCAACACCGCTATTGATTAATTCTTTTACTTCTTTAGCAACACGCGAAATAACAAATGGGTCAATACCATATTGGTATTGACCCATCAAAGCTTCGCCGCTGAGTTTCAGTAAAATTCGTTTATACTTACTTTTTGAACTCATATGACTACCTATTTGTAATGATTAACTAGCCTTAACTTGCGCCATTACTTCATCAGCGAAGTTTTCTTCTTTCTTCTCAATACCTTCACCAACTTCTAAACGAACAAAGCCTGAAACTGCAGCATTGTTAGCTTTAAGTAGCTTAGCTACTGTTGTATCTGGGTCTTTAACAAAAGGCTGACCATTTAATGTCACTTCTGCTAAGTACTTACGTAAACGACCTTCAACCATTTTTTCAATGATTTCCATTGGCTTGCCACTGTCTTTAGCTTGAGCAATTAAGATCTCTCTTTCTTTCTCAAGTACGTCAGCAGGTACTTCTTCCTCAGAAACACAAACTGGCTTACTAGCTGCAATGTGCATAGCAACATCTTTAGCAATAGCTTCGTCGCCTGTTGTTTGAACAGCAACACCAATACGACCACCGTGTGAGTAAACACCAACCATGCCTTCTTCAACCGTTAAACGGTTAAAACGACGTACTTGAATGTTTTCACCAATACGAGCAACCATTTCTTGACGGTGCTTGTCTAGAGTATTACCTGTAGAACCAGCATCTAATGCCATCAGGGCATCAACGTCAGCAGGTGAGTTCTCAAGAATCGCAGTGCCAACCATTTCAACAAACTGAACAAAATCGTCGCCTTTAGCAACAAAATCTGTTTCACAGTTTACTTCAACAATTGCAGCAACTTTCTTAGTATCATTTTGGTATAAACCAATAATACCTTCAGCTGCAACACGACCTGATTTTTTGTCTGCCTTCGCAGCGCCTTGCTTACGAAGTAACTCAACACCAGCGTCAACGTCGCCACCTGTTTCGTTTAATGCTTTTTTACATTCCATCATGCCAGCGCCTGTGCGGTCACGAAGTTCTTTAACTAATGCGGCAGTAATCGCCATAATAAATACCTCTTTAAATATGAATTAGTGGATTATTCAGCGTCTTTGTCGCTTTCAACTTTCTTAGCAACTTTCTTCTTAGCTACCTTTTTCTTGGCAACTTTTTTCTTTGCTACTTTCTTTTCAGCAGCTGGCGCTTCTTCTTTTTCTTTAGCTTCAACCTTAGCTTCAGCTTTATCGTCTAATTCAACGAATTCTGTC
>CAYZLE010000079.1:0-6590 GCA_964479305.1 uncultured Gammaproteobacteria bacterium
AATGAATTAGAGCCGTTGCAATTAACCAAGGCATAAACGAAGCGTTTTCTACTGGATCCCAGAACCACCAGCCGCCCCAGCCAAGCTCGTAGTATGCCCACCAGCTTCCTAAGGTGATACCAGCAGTTAAGAACAACCATGCTACACATGTCCAAGGTCTTGCCCAGCGCGTCCATGCCGCATCAATGCGACCTTCTAGTAGTGCCGCTATAGCAAAAGCAAAAGGTACGGCTAAGCCAACGTAACCAACATACAGGATAGGAGGGTGAATAATTAAACCAATATCTTGTAGTAAAGGATTAAGGTCGTTGCCATCAACTGGCACAGGGAATAGGCGCTCGAATGGGTTTGATGTAAAAATCATGAATAGCAAAAAGCCAATCATAATGATGCCAAGTACGGCGAGTACGCGAGCTCTAAAGTGTAGAGTCATGTTGTTGCTTAAGAGCGCAACAATGAAAGTCCAAAAAGCGAGTATGAAAACCCACAACAAGAGTGAACCTTCATGCGAACCCCAAACAGCTGAAATACAGTAGTACCAAGGCAGCGAGGAGTTTGAGTTGGTGGCGATGTATTGAACCGAAAAGTCATGCTGTAAAAAGCCAGTGGCAAGACTAATGAGCGATATGCTTAATAAAACAAAAACTAGTGTGGCGCAGGGAATGGCCAGGCGCATTAAGTTGTATTGGTTTTTATGAGCACCGTAAATTGGCAGGGTAGCTTGTAATAGAGAAATGCCTAGGGCGAGTATTAAAGCAAATTGGCCAATTTCAGGGATCATAAGTTTACTTTTTGTAGTTGTGGTCTTGAGGCATTACCAAAGGCTTGCCCGATTTTTTTGCTTCTTCAATTGCTGCGGCAACTTCGGGCGGCATATAGTTTTCATCGTGCTTAGCTAAAACTTCATCGGCAATTAAAACACCTTCAGGGTTCATTTTTCCGTGAGCAACAATACCTTGCCCTTCACGAAATAAATCTGGAAGAATGCCGTTGTATGAAATAGTTAAATTCTCTAAGCCGTCACTTACGTCAAATGTAACATCTAGGTTTTCACCGGCTGAGCGCTTAACGCTGCCATCTACTACAAGACCACCAACACGAATTTTTGCATTAGCCGGATTTTCACCCGCAGCTACTTGTGATGGGCTGTAAAAATACAGCATGTTTTCGCCAATGGCACTTAATACTAGTACGGTGGCTAAAGCCATGCCGCCTAAAATAATACCTACAAAGGTCATGCGTTGTTGTCTAGGTGTCATCGGATAAGCTCTTACGCTTTGCAAGTTGCTGCTGGCGTTTTTGGTTTTTAATTAATTTTGCAAACAAAGCCTTTTTAGAAAATACAGGCCATAAAAATATACCTAGCATAACGATAAAGGTAACGGCATAGCTAGACCAAACAAATACACCGTGGCCGCCCATATGAAAAAAATCAGCCATGGTTTTTGTCCTCTAATAGTTTTTGTACCCAGTTTGATTTTTGTTCGCGTTCTAGAATAAGGTTTCTTGCGCGCATCATTAAATGGGTAAAGAAAAATAGTTTAAATGCAAAGGCCATCATTAATAAAGGCACGAGCATACTAATGTGAATAGAAGGTTTATCAAATTTAGTGATTGAGGCACCTTGGTGCAAAGTATTCCACCACTCTACCGAAAAATGAATAATCGGAATGTTTACCACACCCACTAAAGTCAAAATAGCAGCGGCTTTAGCGCCAGCACGCTGATCTTCATAAGCGTATTGAATACCGATAATGCCAAAGTAAATAAACAGTAAAACCAGCTCAGATGTCATACGGCCATCCCACTGCCAATACGTACCCCAAGTAGGCTTGCCCCATAGTGAACCCGTCACCAAGGCAATAAATGTAAATGCCGCGCCAATAGGTGCAGAGCTTGCGGCGAGAATTTCGGTGGTTTTAATACGCCAAATTAGGCTAATGGCAGCCATAAGGGCCATGTACATATAAACGAACATCGATAGCCATGCAGCAGGCACGTGAATATAAATAATACGGTAGCTTTCGCCTTGTTGGTAATCAGTAGGCGCAAGAATAAGGCCGCCGTACAAACCAGCTAGCATTAAGATTAAACATGAAAATCCAAGCCACGGTGTTAGCTTGCCTGCAAACTTATAAAAGTGAGGCGGTGAGCCGAGTTTGTGAAACCAAGTACTTATACTCATAATTATTGTCTTGCCAGTTTTAAAGCCGCGCTAATTGCAAAAGGCGCGAGTGTAATAGCTATAAGCAAAAATGCTGCCAGAAAATAGATTTGACCAGTATAACGTAAACCCTCACCACCTGCAGTTACGGCGCTAGCCGCAAAAATAACAATAGGTATATATAAAGGTAGGATGATTAAAGCGAGCAAAATCTGACTTTGTTTAAGGTTAACCGTCAATGCAGCGCCTATTGCGCCTATGCATACAAGGGTTGGTGTGCCAAGAAGCAAGGTAATGATAAGGGCTAATAAGGCCGAGTCGGGTAGGCTATAAAAAAGGCTTAATAGTGGCGCTAAAATAATAATTGGCAGTGCGCTAGTGAGCCAGTGGGCCAGCAGCTTCGCATAAATAAGAAACACCAAAGGCGTAGGGCTGCACAACATTAGGTCAATATAACCGTGTTCTGCATCATCTTTGAACAAAGTGTCGAGCGACAACAGCAAAGAAAGCAATACAGTGACCCAAACTACACCAGGCGCAATGGCGCTAAGTTGGTTTGGGCCGTAACCCACACCAAAAGGGAACATAATTAACACCAACAAGAAAAATAATAGTGCATTAACGACTTTGCTTGGATTGCGCCAAGCTAATAATAAATCGCGTTGTAATGTGCTAAGTATGGCCATGTGTGTTGAGTAAGTCGTTAGTGTCGAGTTTAGTTTTGCAGAAAAATCTGTTTAACGTTTGAATGTTCGTCAAGCGCTGAACTTTGGTGGCTGGCAAAAATTAATAAACCGTCATTATTAATATGCTCTTCACAGAGTTGATCTAAAATTTTAATGCCTAACTTGTCTAAAGCCGTATAAGGCTCGTCTAGCAGCCAAAGCGGTGATTTACACAGTAACAATTGCGCCAAGCCTATGCGGCGTTGCTGACCTGCCGACAAAGTACCTGCTGGTTCATCTTCAAAGCCAAAGAGTTCTAATTTATCAATGGCGGCATCTATGTCTTGGTCATTGGCTTCAGCATTTTTAAGTTTGAGCATAAAGCGGCAGTTTTCACGGGGCGACAATTGCGGGTGAACGCCAGACTGGTGGCCAACAAAACAACAGCTTTGTACGAACTCGGCCCAAGATTTCTTTATTTCTAGACCATTCCATAAAACCTGTCCCGAAAGCGGTTCAGCCAAGCCGGCTAAGAGCCTAATCATTGATGTTTTACCGCTACCATTAGCGCCAGCTATATGTAGTCCTTCGCCTGCTTGCAAAGAGAAATTCAAGTTTTCAAATAATAGGCGGTCACCCCGTTCGCAAGAAAGGGCTTGAATTTCAAAACAAGAAGAAGTTTCTACATCGACTTTCACAGTAAGGCCGCTAAATTAAATGAGTGTTTATTCTACCTTTATTTAAATGTAAATGGGTGATGCAAAATTAAAAGCGAAAAACTATTTTTGAACCAAATAAAAGCGTAAAGGCTAATTTGCGCACTAAAAACACCCGATGCAGGCATAAATACCCAAAAGACAAATTTTTATTGTTGCGAGCTTGTGGTGCAAAAAAAGATAAAAACACAACAAAAGAATATTTTTACGCAACATTTGCACTAATAAAAAGCAAAGCAGTGAAAATATTGCACCACGTGTGTTTATTTAAAGATAAGAACGTAATTGGCACTCTCTTTGCAATATTGATAGTTGAGTTTTTGTTTATACAGTGAACTCACATTAATAAATAAGCAAATAAATTAAGGTAAAACGAATGAGTGGCGTTTCAACTGGGGCTAAAAACAGCAACCAGTCAAGCAGTGTTCAAATAGCAAGTGCAGAGCCCGAACATATAATTGTTATCGGTAGCGGCCCTGCGGGCATTCGTTTTATTAATGAAATTTTCAAGAGAAATCCAAACACTTACATAACCGTTTTTAATAACGAACCATTTCAACCCTACAACCGTGTTCAACTATCTGCATTGTTGGCGGGTGATGTGAGTTATGACAGCGTTTTTCAAACTTTGCCAGATAAAAAAATATACAAAAACTTTAACCAAGTTATTTGTAAGGTTGAAAGTTTTAACCCAGAAGCAAAAACAGTAACAGATGCTAATGGCAATTTTTACTCATTCAGCAAACTCATTATTGCAACGGGTTCGCGTGCTCACGTTCCTAATCTTGAAGGCGTAGAGGCCAACGGTGTTTATACCTTTAGAAACTTAAAAGATGCCGAGTCATTGTATGCGCGTATGGCAAGTACAAAACATGTAGTTGTTGCAGGCGGTGGTCTCTTAGGTATCGAAGCAGCAAGGGCATTGCATAGCGCGGGTACGAAAGTGACTTTAGTGCAGCAGGGCCCACGTTTAATGAATAGACAGCTAGACGATGTGGCTGCCAACTTATTAACAGAAAAAGTAGAAGAGTTAGGTATAAAAGTTATTGTGAATACCGGCTTAAAATCTATACAGGCTAATGAACGAGTAACAAGCGTAACAACGCGTAAAGATGAAATTATTGAATGCGACACGGTTTTATTGTGTGCAGGTATTTCACCAAATATTGAAATGGCACGTGCATCAGGTCTAAAGGTTGGTAGAGGAATTAGTGTAAACGACCAGCTACAAACTTCGGAAGAAGACATATATGCCATTGGCGAATGTTGTGAACATAATGGCCAAACGTATGGTTTGGTTAATCCGGGATACGAGCAAGCAGCAATAGCAGCGGATGCGATTGCAGGTGGTGTATCGCAGTACAAAGGCTCAGTTCCAATCAGTCGTTTAAAAGTGATTAACGAGCAAGTATGCAGCATGGGTGAAGTGTCTGACCTTCAAGACAAGCCTTTGCAAAAAGAAATAAAGTACTGGGACAAGAAAAACAACATCTATAGAAAAGTTGTTTTAAGAAAAGGCAAAATTATTGGCGCCTTAGGCTTTGGCGAATGGCCAGAAGCTAGACGTGTTGAAGAAGCCTATAAACAAAATAGAAGCATGCTGCCATGGCAAACAATACTGTTTCGTTTAACGGGCAAGCTGTGGTTTAACGACTCAGCTGAAAAAGTGTCTACATGGTCTAAAACCACCTTGGTTTGCCAATGTAACGGCATATCGCAAGGTGCGTGCGTTAAAGCGATACAAGACGGCTATGAGACTGTAGACATGCTCTCGGCAAAAACAACGGCCGGCACAGTGTGTGGAAGTTGTAAGCCTTTACTCGAACAGCTTGTAGAGCAACTGGGCTTTACTTCAGGTCCACGTTCAAAAGAAACAGCATGGCAAGCCATATTAGGTGGCAGCGTGCTGGCGGTAATCATCGCTGCACTTGTCACATTTATGCCGAGTATTAGTGTTTCAGATACCGTGCAAAAGACCGCTTTTTTAGAAAGCTTTTGGAATGAAAAATTTTGGAAGCAAGTAACAGGTTTTAGCTTATTAGGTATGTCAGTTGTTGGCTTACTTATGTCATTAAGAAAGCGCGTTAAAAATAAAAAGTTAAGCGAAAAATTAGGCCAGTTTGGTTACTGGCGTTTATTGCATGTTGTGCTAGGTGTTTTTTGTGCAGCAACTTTAATAATGCACACGGGCATGCACCTTGGTGAGAACTTAAACCAAATATTAATGATTAATTTTTTACTTGTTCTATTGATGGGTTCTCTTGCTGGCGGCGTTGTTGCATTAAGCCATAAACTAAGTAGTACAACAGCACCCAAGTTACGAGAGTTTTGGACATGGGCACATATATTAGTAACGTGGCCTTTACCTATTTTATTAGCCGTACATATTTTAACGGTTTATTACTACTGAGTTATGGATAAGAAATGAAAAAAATTATCTGGATAACTTGGCTGCTTCTTACTATTTGTGTAGGTGCTTTTTATGCTTATACAATTTTTCAGTCTGAAGATAAAAGTGAATTACTAATTGGTGAAGCAACACATGGTCATCACCAAATTGAGCTTGCTTGCGAAACTTGCCATACCGATGCATTTGGTGGTGGTGAAATAATTCAAAATGCATGTCTGAATTGTCATGAAGAAGATTTAGAAATTTCACAAGACTCGCATCCAGGTAAGAAATTTAGAGACCCAACAAATGCAAGCCTTTTAGAAATAATTGATGCGCAACAATGTATTAGTTGTCATGGCGAACATCAAAAAGATGAAACGCGAGCAATGGGTGTAACCATGCCTGACGACTACTGCTACCACTGCCACGTTGATGTAACCGAAGAACGTGATAGCCATAAAGGCTTGGCCTTTGATAGTTGTGCAAGTGCAGGTTGCCATAACTACCATGATAACCGTGCTTTATATGAAAGCTTTTTAGTGAAGCATGCTCAGCAACCTTGGTTAAAAGAAGCGAAAGGAATACCAGAAGCAAGCTTTGCGGAATACATGGCAGCTAAAGACAATGGCGCACCGGCACTAACAGACAAAATG
>CAYZLE010000080.1:0-6523 GCA_964479305.1 uncultured Gammaproteobacteria bacterium
CAGTACTTAGGCATGCAGTCTTTGGGTAGCGCAAATGCTTACGTGCCAGTTTGGTTGCTCACTATATTATTAGCGCTTGTTGCCGCATTTATTCATTGGCCTATTAAAGAGAAGGCAGTGGGGCGCTTTGCACCAGCTTAAGGTAAGGGGGTCTTTAGTATAAGCGCGACAGATAAAAAAAGCCCCGCCTTAAAAAAGCGGGGCAAATCGACCGTGGAGAGGAATGTTGGTTTGTCCTTAACGGAGCAGGGCCTTAAAAAGGAATAAAAAGGCGGTTCCCGCTCGCTAGTGACTACATGTCACTCTCACACTTAAGATATTGCAAGGCTTGTGCCAAATTGCAGCGCCATAAAAATCAATAACTTAGGGTTTTCTCTGTGGGGAGAGCAAGAATATACTGTCGGGAAATATACAAAAGCCGTCAAATTTTAATAAATTTGACGGCTTTGCTGCATGTAAATGCTAGAAAAAGTTTACTTATGGTAAGCAGGGCTAAATTCATGCACTGCATCAATCAAAGTGCCTAAATTTTCAGGGTTTACACCAGGGTGAATGCCATGCCCTAGATTGAAAACGTGCCCACTTTTAGCGTTGCCGTAAGAGGCTAATGTCTTTTTAACTTCTTCACGAATACGATCTGAGTCAGCATAAAGAATACAAGGGTCAATATTGCCTTGTAGTGCAATTTTGTCGTTAACTTTAGCGCGTGCTTCAGCTAATGTTGTAGTCCAGTCGCAACCAGCTGCATCACAGCCCGTGTTAGCAATACGATCTAACCATTGACCACCATTTTTAGTGAACAGAATAACCGGCACCTGACGCCCCTCGTGCTCACGAATTAAACCATCAACAATTTGCTGCATGTACTGAAGCGAAAAGTCTTGATACATTTCTGTAGATAATACACCGCCCCATGTGTCAAAAATCATAGCGGCTTGCGCGCCAGCTTTAATTTGAGCGTTTAGATACTCAATAACCGCTTTGGCATTCTTGTCTAATAATTGATGGAGGATGGCTGGGTTTTCAAATGCCATACCTTTAATGGTTTTAAAGTCTTTACTGCTACCGCCTTCAACCATGTAAGTCGCTAAAGTCCAAGGGCTGCCCGAAAAGCCAATTAATGGCACTTTGCCGTCAAGCTCTTTACGAATAGTGCGGACTGCATCGGTTACATAGCGTAATGAGTCTTCAGGGTCTGGAATACCTAATTTTTCAATGCTTGCAGCATCGCGTAAAGGGCGTTCAAACTTAGGGCCTTCACCGGTTTCAAAGTGCAGGCCTAAACCCATTGCGTCGGGAATAGTTAGAATGTCTGAAAATAAAATAGCGGCATCAAGTTTAAAACGACGCAGAGGTTGCATCGTCACTTCGCATGCTAACTCAGGGTTAGTGCAAAGGTTCATAAAGCTGCCAGCTTCACCACGAATTTTACGGTACTCAGGTAAGTAACGGCCTGCTTGTCGCATAATCCATACTGGCGTACGGTCAACAGGTTGTTTAAGGAAGGCTCTTAGTAAAGTATCGTTTTGAAGTTCGGTCATGGCTATTGTGCAGTTATTAATATCGTGTTGCAGTATAGCAGTAGTACAGCGTTGTTTAATAGAGGGCATAAAAAAACGCCGCATAAGCGACGTTTAGTATTTTGCAATTTTCTTTTTGGCTTTAGCCAAGCAATGCTTTGATTTGACCACTTACTTTGCTCATGTCAGCACGGCCTTGTAATAGTGGCTTTAACTGCCCCATCACTTTGCCCATGTCTTTCATAGACTCAGCACCTGATGCTTCAATAGCTGTTTTAATGTGGCTATTTACTTCATCTTCGCTTAAAGGCTCAGGCAGGTAAGTTAAGATAATATCTAACTCAGCTTGCTCTGCTGCCACTAAATCATCACGCTCAGCATTTTGGAACTGTGCAATAGATTCGCGGCGTTGTTTTGCCATTTTGTCTAGGGTTGCTAGAACTTCAGCTTCTTCTAATTCTTTCTGACCATCGACTTCTTGTTGTTTTATGGCAGCCATAATCAAACGTATTGTCGATAATCTTTCTTTTTCGCCCGCTTTCATAGCGGTCTTCATGTCGCTAGTAACTTTAGCTTTCAGAGACATAATATTGTCCTCTGTAGAATTGAATCAATGTTTTAGTACATTCTCACACGGCGAGTAATGTCTTTAGACAAACGCTTTTGATGACGTTTGCTAGCAGCCGCATTTTTGCGTTTGCGAACAGAAGTTGGCTTTTCGTAGAATTCACGACGACGTGATTCAGTAACAACACCTGCTTTTTCACAACCGCGCTTAAAGCGACGTAGTGCAGATTCAAATGGTTCGTTTTCTTTTACGCGCACATTAGGCATATAAAATAAGTCTCTTGCATTAAAATTGGTTAAAAGGCTCAACATGAGCCAATTAGGCATTTTGCCTGTCCCTTGATTTATGCTGTAAAAACTTACTTTCACAAATCAGGGCGCAGGATTATAATACCAGTTGACCCAATTGCCAACATAATTCGCACAAAACGTGAATAAAGTAGATAAAAATATCTAAAAAAGCCTTAATCGAGCATAATCCCCACCATGAAAGATAATCTAGCTAGTTCAGACAGCCAACAAGTAAACCTTATTCTAGGTGTTGAAACATCTTGTGATGAAACAGGTTTAGCGCTTTATGATGCGCAAAAAGGGCTGCTTGGTCATGTTTTGCATAGCCAAATTGCCTTGCATGCGGATTACGGCGGTGTCGTACCCGAACTGGCTTCGCGGGACCATATTAGACGCTTATCACCTTTATTAGATGAGGTGCTCAAGCAAGCAAACCGTACTAAGCAAGACATTGATGCCGTTGCCTATACCGCAGGCCCCGGCTTAATTGGTGCTCTGCTAACAGGTGCTGCTTTTGCACGTAGCTTTGCATGGGCGTTAGATATTCCCGCTGTAGGCGTACACCATATGGAAGGCCATATGCTGGCACCTATGTTAGAAGACCCTGCTCCGCAGTTTCCTTTTTTAGCTTTACTGGTTTCGGGTGGGCATACTCAAATTGTTTCTGTGGAGGCAGTGGGTAAATACGCTATTTTAGGTGAAACCCTAGATGACGCCGTTGGTGAAGCCTTTGATAAAACCGCTAAATTATTGGGCTTAGCTTACCCAGGTGGGCCTGTTATTGCCAAGTTGGCCGAACAAGGCGATCCAGAGCGTTTTACTTTCCCGCGGCCTATGTTGAATAAACCTAATTTAGATTTTAGCTTTAGTGGTCTTAAAACCCACGTGCTAACACAGGTTAAAAAACTTGAAGCAGGCGAGGGTATAGACGAGCAATGTAAGGCTGATATTTGCCGGGCCTTTGAAGATGCCGTTGTAGAAGTGCTAGTTAAAAAATGTTTAAAGGCGCTAAAGCAAACCCAGTTTAAAACCATTGTTGTTGCGGGTGGTGTTGGCGCTAATCGTAAGTTACGTGCGAACTTAAAAACTGAGTGCGAAAAAGTGGGGGTGGAAGTGTTTTATCCGCGCCATGAGTTCTGTACCGATAACGGTGCAATGATCGCTTATGCTGGGTATCAACGCCTGCTAAAAGGTGACCGCCAAGGTTTAGAAATCGCGGGCAAGGCGCGATGGTCTATGGAGGAGTTAGGGGAAGAGCCCGGGGAAGAATTAGGAGAAGATTCAGGGCCGGGTTCAGTTTAAATATGGGCCGTTGGCGACCACCTAGAGAGAAAGGCTCTCCTTATATTACCAAAGCCGGTGCCGATAAGTTAGAAGCTGAGATGCAATATCTTTGGAAAACTGAACGTCCTATTATTACCGAGGCTGTATATCAAGCCGCGCTTAATGGCGACCGTTCTGAAAACGGTGATTACATTTATAACAAAAAACGGCTCCGCGAAATTGATAGCCGCGTGCGTTTTATCAGTAAGCGCCTAGATGAATTGAATGTTGTTGACCGCGTACCGAACGATACGAGCAAAGTCTTTTTCGGTGCCTGGGTGACTATTGAAGATGATGAAGGTGAGAGCAAATGCTATCAAATAGTTGGACCCGACGAGTTTGATCTTAAGCAGAATAAAATCAGTATGGACTCGCCCATAGCTCAACGCCTGTTAAAAAAGACAATAGGCGATGAAGTGAGTATTCCTACGCCCAACGGTGAACTGGGTTTTTATATTGATAAAATTGAATATAAGCAATAAGAACTTATTGTCGATTTATTCTAAATCTTGGCGCTGCTTCTTTGGCGTCAGAAGACCTAAACGGATTAATGTCTAAACCACCTCGGCGTGTATATAAAGCTTGAACACTTAGCTTGCTAGGTTGGTAGGCCTTATCTATATCATTGTAAATTCGCTCAACACATTGCTCATGGAATTCGTTGTGCTCTCTAAACGAAATAACATAACGTAACAGCTGTTCTTCATTAATCTGTGGGCCTTCGTAAGTAATAACTAAGCTAGCCCAATCTGGCTGATTGGTGATCAAGCAGTTCGACTTTAGTAAATGACTGTGTAGAGTTTCCTTTACGCTTGGCGCAGTTGAAGTATTAAGGTTCTGCAAATAATCAGCTTTAAAACTAAAGTCTTTTATTTCTATATCAAGGTCATCAATACATGTGCCGGGCAATGTTGTATTTGGGAAAGCTTGCGCCTGTTCCGGAGTAAATAACTCAACCTTTACTGGGCCTTGCGAAATATTGGATAGGTCGTCAGTTAAAAACTTAACAAGCTCATCCTGTGTCTCAAAAGACGTTTGGTTAAAGCTATTTAAATAGAGTTTGAATGATTTCGACTCAACGATATTCGGGTTGCTTGCCTCAAAGGTAAAGCGGCCTAAAGCAACAACTGGCTTGCCTTTATGGTTAAGCCATGACATTTCATAGGCATGCCAAACGTCTACTCCTTTGAAGTATTCGTCGCCGTTAACACCTAGTTCGTCACGGTTCAGTTGGCGTGGTACGGCTTGCAATAAACTTGGTTGGTAATGAGAAATATACTCCGTTTTTTCGCCAAGCTTTAAGTGTAGTAAATGCGGATTGTCTTGTTTGATTGTCATTGTGTATGGGCTTAATTATGTTTGTTCTTAAAGGTTCGACGTACATCGCCAGCGCTTATGTCGAACTCTTTTTTAAAGGCATGACTAAATGCTGATTCAGACTGATAGCCGACTAATTCAGCCGACTGTGTAATGGTTTTACCGGAGTCTAAGGCTGTCCATGCTAATTGCATACGCCACCATGTTAAGTACTTTACTGGTGTCCAACCGCTATGTTCTTTAAAAGCATTCGCAAAGCTTGTGCGCGACATGCCAGCTTGTTGGGCGAGTGTTTCTATAGTCCAGTTTTTCGCAGGTTCTTTATGAATAACGCGTATTGCGGGAGCTAGTTTTGGGTCTACATAAAGCGATAGAATATTTGTCCACGAGTCGGCGCTGAGTTGCGAAGAGGTGTAGTCGCGTAGGGCGTTAATAAAGATAAGTTCAGATAAACGATCGAGAACAAGGTTGTCATCATTGTTTTGGCCGTTTTTATAGCTCTCACTAATAATTAAATCGAGTATCGGCTTGCTCCACTCTCCAGACGACTCTGCTGATAAAACTATATATGGCGGTAGCGCATCGAGAATATGTTTAGAACCGGCATGTTCAAAATTAAATCGTCCGCAAATCATGCCTGTACCTTTCTCTAGAGAGTCGGCATACGGCAAATGCTCTTGTTCACCGTCTTGCTCTGTAGCTGGATACATTGAGTGTTCAATTTCACGCGGGAATAAGACTATGTCACCTGGGTTAAGAGTAATCGAATCTTGACCGGGTATTTGTAGTGAAACCGCTTTGCCTTCAGTGGGCATATGGAAGCATGTTTGGCCAAGATGACCGGCGCTTATTACCCAGTCACCACAGACTTTAGCGTTGTGGTAAATCTCTGAATTAAGGCGAAAATGTCTAAGAACGTCAGTAAGCATAAATTAAATATTTGTACGAATTAGCTGAATTTGTGGACTGTATCAGCTTTTAAGTACAAAATCACTCGCTAAAATAGCTTTTCCAGTCATAAAACTATTTTAGGAGTTTTCAATGAGTACTTTCCCAGAACATTCAGTAGATACAGCAAGCGGAGAAGCTAAAGAGTTGCTTGAAACAATTAACGGAGCTTATGGCTTTGTTCCCAACTTATTTTCTTATATGGCCGAAGCGCCAGCAACACTTAAAGCTTATTTGCAACTCAATAGCTTACTTGAAGAAACTAGCTTTACCGGGGCTCAACTTCAAGTGGCTTTACTTGCGGTGAGTATCGAGAATAGTTGCGAATTTTGCCGTGCAGCTCATGTTGCCATATCAAAGAAGCACCAATCGAATCCTCAATCGATTTCAGCTCTGCAAAATAAGCAAGTGATTGAAGACGAGAAAGATCGAATTATTGTAGATACAGTCTTGGCTATTGTTCGCGATAAAGGCTTTATAGAACCATCTATATTGAATAGCTTCCTAGCAGCTGGCTTTACTCATAAACATTATTTAGAGCTGGTTTTAGTCGTTAC
>CAYZLE010000081.1:0-6520 GCA_964479305.1 uncultured Gammaproteobacteria bacterium
CCTAGATGTAGCGGAATTTAAAGACCTAAACCCTACTACCGAAAACCTAGCCGTAGTAATTTGGAAATGGCTAGACGACGCAATCGGCGACAAACTACTTTACGAAGTTACCGTTCACGAGACCGACAAAAACAGCGTGACTATTCAGCGCTAGGCCATTCCTATAAATGAAATTTTTTAGAGAGACGGAAGACTGGTCAAACCAGCATTTGCTAAAAACCATTAAAAAGCTGATTACAGGTATGTTTTGCATGGGCTTAGTACTCGGTATAAGCATTGTTATGGCAGCTGTAAGCTCAAAAGCCAACAACTCAGAAGACACATTTCTATTTATAGCCTCAGCACTTTTCTTTCTTGCACTATCAATAATGTTTTATGTTTTTTTATGCAAGAAGATTATTCCTGATCTTGAGAAAAGGTTAAATAGCTAACGTAATAAATACTTAGTTATTCAAGTATCAAAGGAGAACACATTGCAAGCAGCAACAATAAAGTTATTTCTCGTTAATGGAAGTCCTAACGGACTACGTACAGCAGAGCTTTCTAACTGGTCAGGCAAAGCTATAGCTGCGCCACGAACTGAAATAACAGAACTTATAAAACGTAAAGAAATATCCAGCCCAGGGTTTTATTTACTCACAGGTGTTGACCCTGATTCAGGGGATAGAGCCATATACATTGGAGAGGCTGAAAATGTTGCAAAACGATTAAAAAGTCATGCTGCTAAAGACTTTTGGAACGCTGCTACTGTTTTTGTTTCATTAGATGAAAGTTTAACGAAATCCCATATACGTTACTTAGAAGGTATATTAATAGAAAAAGCATATAACAACGGAGCTGCTGTAGTTATGAATTCAGCCAGCAGTGGCGCCAAACTGCCTGAGTCAGATGCCGCTGACATGGATGTATTTCTTCAAAAATGTCTTCAACTTCTTCCTGTTTTAGGCATCTATGACTTTAACGAAAAGATTGACAAAGTAAGTGAATCTCAAGACCTATTATATTGCAAGATCAAAGGTTTAACTGCAACAGGTAAAAGAACAGCAAATGGCTTTATTGTATTTGCAGGCTCTCAAGCTGTTTTAGAACATAGACAATCAGCCACTCACATACGTGCAAGACGAGAGCAACTTATGGAAAAAGATTTGTTACAAAAAAAAGATGGCGCGCTTATTTTCACTAAAGATGTTGAATTTGGATCTCCAAGTACAGCTGGCAGTATTATTCGTGGCGGCAATACAAACGGCCTAACAAACTGGAAGAATTCAAAGGGTGTTCAGTTAAAAGAGATTGAATCCAATTCAAACTAATTCAAACAACAAGCAAAAGTTGGCTTTTCAGTAATCGTAGATATTCCTAGCTCAATCCAACGTTAACTCTTCATGCAAGGTAACTATGCACTAAAACTGCACAATCACCCCAAAAACCCTCAGTTTTTGCACCGACTTTTACCTTATTTATACTAAATATATAGTACAATATGAAACTATCTCTTCTAATCGTTGCTATTTAAGCCAAGTACAAGAGTATAAAAATAATTATTGCCTCTAAATAGCTATGCATTCCTTTGTCTGCTGCTTTTTACGGGCCGAATTTCAATAAAATAAGTAGTCCATTAGGCATTTTATGCCGTGAAAACTACAAACAAGTCTATGTGGAGTAATAGCATTATGATCATTAGTATCCCAAAAGAGTCTCTTAAAGGTGAGAAGCGGGTTGCGCTAACCCCTGAGTCTGCTGGCCATATTCAAAAATTAGGTTATGACTTACGCATTGAGTCGGGCGCGGGTAAAGCGGCTGAGTTTAGCGATGCTGACTATAAAGAAGCTGGCGTTGAAGTTGTTAAGGGCGATGCTATTTGGAAAGGCACTGACATTGTGATGAAAGTTCGCGGTGTTGAAGATGACGAAGTAAGCAAGCTTAAAGCGGGCACTACGGTTATTAGTTTTTTCTGGCCTGCTCAAAACGAAGCGCTTTTAGCTAAGCTAGCTAAGAAAAAGATTAATGTTATTGCTATGGACTGTGTGCCACGTTTGTCGCGTTCGCAAAAAATGGATGCTTTAAGCTCTATGGCGAACATTGGCGGTTACCGTGCGATTGTTGAAGCAGCGAACCAGTTTGGTCGTTTCTTTACTGGTCAGGTTACGGCTGCGGGTAAAGTACCACCTGCGAAGGTATTAGTGATTGGTGCCGGTGTTGCGGGTTTAGCGGCAATTGGCGCAGCGAAGAGCATGGGCGCGATTGTTCGTGCTTTTGATACTCGCTTAGAAGCTAAAGAACAAGTTGAAAGTTTGGGTGCTGAGTTTTTAGTACTGGAATTTGAAGAAGATGGCTCGGGTGATGGCGGTTACGCTAAAACCATGAGTAAAGAATTTATTGATGCTGAAATGGCGATGTTTGCTGAGCAAGCGAAAGAAATCGACATTATTGTGACTACGGCTTTAATTCCTGGCCGCCCTGCTCCAGAGCTTATTACCACTGAAATGGTTGAGAGCATGAAGTCTGGCAGTGTGATTGTGGATTTAGCAGCTGAGCAAGGCGGTAACTGTAAGTTATCTAAAGCGGATAAGGTTGTTAACCATAAAGGCGTTAAGATTATTGGTTACACAGATTTACCAAGCCGTTTAGCCACTCAGTCTTCACAGTTGTACTCTACAAACTTACGCCATATGTTGACTGACTTAACACCTGATAAAGACGGTGTTATTAATATTAATATGGAAGACGAAGTAATTCGTGGTGCAACGGCAGCGAAAGAAGGCAAGGTTACATGGCCTGCGCCAGCGCCTAAACTTTCGGCAGCGCCGAAAGCAGAAGCGAAACCTGCACCTGCGCCAGTTGAACCTGCTCCTGAAATGAGCACAGCCACTAAAGCAAAAATGACTTTTGCTGCAATGGGTGTTGGCCTAGCGGCATTGCTAGGTGTGGGTTCGGTAGCGCCAGCTGAGTTTATGAGCCACTTTACGGTATTCATTCTAGCTTGCTTTGTGGGTTACCAAGTAATTTGGAGCGTAACGGCTTCTTTGCACACACCTTTAATGAGTGTTACTAATGCGATTAGTGGCATTATTGTTGTGGGTGCGATGTTGCAGATTTCATCCCCGTCTGGGCTTGTTGTGGGTCTCGCATTTATTGCTGTGTTAATTGCCTCGATTAATATTGCGGGCGGCTTCCTTGTGACTCAGCGTATGCTGAAAATGTTTAATAAAGGTTAGGGTTAAGAGTTATGACTATCGGAACTATCACTGCAGCTTATATAGCGGCTGCAATATTATTTATTCTTAGCCTTTCAGGTTTAAGCAAACAAGAAACAGCTCGTCGTGGTAATTGGTACGGCATTATTGGTATGGCTATCGCGATTATTGCGACTATTTTGCATCCAAACGTGAATAGCTATGGCTGGTTAATTTTAGCTATGGTTATTGGTGGCGCTATTGGCGCACGTTTTGCGGCTAAAGTTGAAATGACGCAAATGCCTGAGCTTATTGCTATTTTGCATAGCTTTGTAGGTATGGCGGCTGTATTAGTTGGTTTTTCTAGCTACTTCGACCCAACATCTGCATTAGTAGGTGCTGCTAAAACCATTCATGAAGTTGAGGTTTACCTTGGCATTTTGATTGGTGCGGTAACCTTTACGGGTTCGGTTGTTGCTTTTGGTAAGTTAAGTGGCCGTGTGGGTAGCAAGCCTTTGCTATTACCAGGACGCCATTATTTAAACCTTGCGACTTTACTATTAGCTATTGGTATTGGCGTTTGGTTTGTAGGCGCTGACCACAGCACGGGTACAACGGCTCTTATCATTATGACTTTAATTGCTTTTGCTTTTGGTGTTCACATGGTTATGGCCATTGGTGGCGCTGATATGCCAGTTGTTATTTCTATGCTTAACAGTTACTCAGGTTGGGCTGCGGCTGCAACCGGCTTTATGCTTTCAAATGACTTGTTAATTGTTGTTGGTGCATTAGTAGGTAGCTCTGGCGCGATTTTAAGTTACATTATGTGTCGTGCGATGAACCGTAATTTCTTAAGCGTAATTATGGGTGGTTTTGGTACGACGTCTGGCGGCGGTGATGCAGCTGACGAAGACCAAGGCGAAGCAGTTCCAATTCAGGCTGATGAAGTTGCTCAGTTAATTGGTAATGCTAAAGAAGTCGTGATTGTACCGGGTTACGGTATGGCGGTTGCTAACGCTCAACACCCTGTTTCTGATTTAACTAAAATGCTGAAAGATCGTGGCGTTAATGTTCGCTTTGCTATTCACCCAGTTGCGGGTCGTATGCCGGGTCACATGAACGTTCTATTAGCTGAAGCTAACGTGCCTTATGATTTAGTACTAGAAATGGACGAGATCAATGACGAGTTATCTGACGTTGATGTAGTGATTGTTATTGGCGCGAATGACATCGTTAACCCTGCTGCTCTAGAAAACCCGAACAGCCCAATTGCGGGTATGCCGGTTCTAGAAGTATGGAATGCGAAAACAGTTATTGTTTCTAAGCGTAGTATGGCAACAGGCTATGCGGGCGTTGAAAACCCATTGTTCTTTAAAGAAAATACTCGCATGCTTTTCGGTGATGCTAAAGATAGTGTTGATGCAATTCGCAACTCACTTTAATAAGCTAGTATTTTAAAGTAACAAGTAGTACAAAATAGCGGCGCTAAATGTCTGGTTTCATAAACTGGACATTTAGCAAAGCCATTTAGCAAATCCAATATCCAGCAGAAAAACTATTCTTCAGCAAAAACGTTTGTAATCCAAACAGTCTGGTAAGCATCAAGCTCTAATTGACCGCTAGACTCATTTATTTCCTCTCCAGAAATTAAATCTTTCCAACTTTCATCATGACTCATGTTAATACTTGAGATGGTGATAGATTGTGGCTTGTTGCTAATATTGCTAATGCAGAAAATTGTCTGTTCATTATCTAAAGACTGGCGGTTAAAAGCAAAAACGGCATCGTCGAAATACAAAGTGTATTGCGGTGCGTTAGGGTGAAAAGCTTTTTGTTGTGAGCGAATTTTTATTAGGCGTTTTAATTCTGTGAACACATGAATATGATGTTTATCTGTATCTTTAAGCACACTGCCTAGTTCCGCATAATCCCAACGGTGACGGTTAATACTACGGTTATTCCCAGTATTAAAAAAGTGCTGTTGGTCACTTTCTGTCGCCAATAAGCTATGCACATAAAATGCAGGCACGCCTTCTAAACCTAGCATGACTGCATGCGCACAAATGAAGCGCTGCATATTATATTCATCAGGGCCATCGACTGTACCTTGCAAGGCATCGTAGAGAGCGATGTTCATTTCGTAGGGCTTACTATCACCATTATCTAAGGCTCGCCAAGAAATACGGCCACCAAAGTCTTGCATAGTTTTAATTAAACGATCCTCTTCGTCATCACTCAACAAGCCTTCAACGGGCCTTAAGCCAATGCCGTCATGTGATGCAATGAAATTAAAGTAAGTTGTACCATTACGCGCAGGCGGCATGGACATTAGCCATTGCCTTAAATAATGACTGTTACCTGTTATTAAGGTATTAACGAGCAAGGGCGGTAATGAAAAATTGTAAATCCAATGCGCTTCGTTTTGGTTACCAAAGTATGAGAGGTTTTCAATATTAGGAATATTGGTTTCGGTAATGATAACGGCATCATGCTGAGCATGTTCAACGAGCGTTCTTATAAGCCTAACGACTTCGTGCGTTTCATCTAAGTTAATTGAAGACGTGCCGACTTTTTTCCAAAGAAAGGCGATGGCATCTAAACGGAATATTCTTACGCCCATATCTAAATATAAACGGATGATAGATATGAATTTTTTAAGTACTTCGGGATTACGAAAATCTAAATCAACTTGGTCGTGGCTAAAGGTACACCAAACATGTTTTAAACCCTCTGCGGTTTCTACAGGACTAAGCAGACTATTCGTTCTTGGCCTTACCACTTCAGACAAATCTTCTTTTGGCGAGCATGTAAAGAAAAAGTCTTTACCCGGGTCAATTTGTTTTAAAAAATTATCGAACCATTTACCCTTTGCTGAGCAGTGATTAATAACAAGGTCGGACATCAAGCGATACTTGCTAGATATTTTTTGTATGTGACTCCAGTCACCTAAGCTTTCATTTACTGAGGAGTAATCAATAACTGAGAAACCGTCATCTGAGCTGTAAGGGAAGAAAGGTAATATATGAACTGAGTTGATAACGTCTTCACAGTACTCATCGAGAAAGTCTAATAAGTTATCTAGCGGTAGTTCGTCTTCTGATAAGAATGAGTCACCGTAGGTAATCATTATGTTATCTTTTTCGCTCCAGTGATTTTTATACTGTTGCGGTTCTTCTTGCACATTTTCTAACTGCATTAAAGCGATAAGCTCTTCGCTCAGTTTTTCTATACTAGTATTTAGCTTTATGTCTTTGTAAATAAACTCTAGGTGGTCACAAAGGCGAACTTGCAAATTCTCATAAGGGCTCATAATGTTTCACTTATTTTACTTGGTCTCTAAATCGTGG
>CAYZLE010000082.1:0-1374 GCA_964479305.1 uncultured Gammaproteobacteria bacterium
CAGAAGTGTGGTACACCGACATGTCGCGCCGTATGTCACGCTACGTTAAAGACCCTGAAGAACGCTTAAAAATTCTAAAAATTGTTCACCAAGAATCAACTAAAGCCGGCCTCAAACCCGAACTGGTTTTATCGGTTATGCATGTCGAAAGCTTGTTCGACCGCTATGCAATCTCTGTTGTTGGCGCGCGAGGTTTAATGCAAGTGATGCCATTTTGGCTGAAAGAACTGAAGAAGCCTAACGGCAACCTATTTGATATACAAACCAATATCCGTATGGGCTGCACAATACTGAAATACTACTTAGATAAAGAAAAAGGTAATCTTTACAGAGGCTTAGGTCGATATAACGGCAGCTTGGGCAAAAACAAATACCCCGACAAAGTAGTAAAGGCCATGCAGCGCTATTGGTTTAAGCAGTAATACTTAGCGGCTATTAGCCTTATTCCTGAACCCTTATTCTTGAACTAAAACCCAAGGTTTAACCACAACGGCCCACAATGTGGTATTGGCTTCCAACCACGTTTTAGCTTGATCGTCTGTGACGTTTTTCACTTGGCCTGTTGCCATCCATGATTCGACTAAACCTTTGTTATCGCTCGATATTTGAACTGACACATCTAATAAGTCTAAAGATTTAGATACATAAACAACACGCCCCTGTGCAAATACCATTTGCAATTCAGACCACGGTATTTCAGCGGTTTCATAATTCAGGCGTGAATATAAATTTTCTTCATCTTCTGGGCGGTCGTAATCTGTTGGGTCTTTATCGTCGATCATATTGCTTTTATTGTTATCTAATTATTCAAATCCGACGGGCGCCACTTTTAGCACCTCATCTATGGTTGTTTCACCAGCAGCAACTTTCTGCGCGCCACTTATGCGCAAAGGACGCATGCCTTCTTTTATTGCTACCTTTCTAATATCTCGAATGTCAGCATTTTGTGCTGTTAGCTTTTTAATTTCAGGCGACATTTCAAAAATTTCGTAAATACCCGAGCGTCCCATAAAGCCAGTTTGTCTGCATTCTAAACAACCGTCAGCATCATGTGACTTTTTAGGCACTGATGTTTTCCAAGGTTGAACGAATTCTTTCCAATCATTTTCTTCTAGGCTTATTGGCGTTTTACAATGCGGACATAAAGTACGCACTAAACGCTGCGCGACCACACCTACCAATGTGGCATTAATCATATACGGCTGCACACCCAGCTCAATTAAGCGTGTAATAGCAGCAGTGGCATCATTGGTATGTAAAGTCGACAGTACTAAGTGACCGGTCAAAGCGGCTTGTATAGCCATTTGTGCGGTTTCAAAATCACGAATCAGAAAAAATACCAGATGAGAAAACCAAGCCTTCACGATTAAACTT
>CAYZLE010000082.1:1384-6490 GCA_964479305.1 uncultured Gammaproteobacteria bacterium
GTTTCTAAATCACGAATCTCACCTACCATAATAATATCGGGATCTTGACGTAAAAGCGTTCGTACGCCCGATGCAAAGTCTAAGTCTAAATTAGCTTGAACTTGCATTTGATTAAACGAAGGTTCGATATTCTCGATAGGGTCTTCAATAGAACATACGTTTACTTCTTGCGTAGCCAGTTGCTTTAAAGTCGAGTAAAGCGTTGTGGTTTTACCTGAACCTGTAGGGCCAGTTACAAGGATAATACCGTGGGGCTTGCTTATCATGCGCTCCCACTTTTCAGCTTCAAGAGCACCAAAGCCAAGTTGTTGGTAATTTTTAACGGTCGACTCAGGGTCAAAAATACGCATCACCATTTTTTCGCCAAAAGCAGTTGGCATGGTTGATAAACGTAGCTCTACTTCTTTACCGTGTTCATCTCGTGTTTTTAAGCGGCCATCTTGTGGGCGACGCTTTTCAGCCACATCCATACGGCCCATAATTTTGATACGGCTCGTTACCGCCGTCATTACAGATGCAGGAATGTCATAAACGTGATGCATAACACCATCAATTCTAAAGCGTACATGACCTGCTTCGCGTCGTGGTTCCATATGAATATCACTGGCACGTTGGTCAAAACCGTACTGAAGAAGCCAATCAACAATACTAACAACGTGCTGATCATTAGCATCGAGGTTACTCTTTTTGCCCAGCTCCATAAGCTGTTCAAAGTTTTGAATGCCAATGCCACCCGACAAGTCATGTTTATCTTCGGCACTTTTCACATTACGAGCGAGGTTATAAAATTCTATTTGGTAACGTGCAATATCAGTAGGCTTGGCAATAACAAAGCGAATCGTTTTATTACTGGTTCGAGCAATTTCTTCAGACCACTTTTTAAGCATCGGTTCAACAGTAGCTACTACAACTACATCGTTATCGTGCTCAACAGGCAACACCTTATTGCGTTGCGCAAAAGCGTAAGACATGGTGCTGGTTACTGAACCTACATCAACCTTTAAGGGGTCAATATGATAATTAGGCAAATCTAGTTTTTTAGCCAACCAAGAGCATAAAAAGTCTTCTGTCAGTATTGCTCCATCGACATCTTTGCGCGTCAGCTTTTTCTCAGCAAGCAAACTAATTGCCGATTGCTTTTGCATGTCTTGAGGCCGAATAATATTCTTCATTAAATCAAGACGATCAGCAGCAATTACGCCTTCTGACTCAAGCACCTGAAGGATATTAATTGCGTCTAGTTTCTTTTCTGCTTGTAATTTAAGTTGCAAACTTTCCACCTTGGTTGTTGAGCTATCTTGCTCATTTATTAGCATAATATTCTAGGCGGGCACTATCAGCAAGCATATTCAATAGATTAGGCCTACTTGATAAGGCATTAGACTAGCTTTATACAAAATTTTGAACAAAAAAAAGCCCGTTAAAAACGGGCTTTTTGATATATAGCTGAGATCTTAAGGCGTTAAAAACTTAAGGTCAGAAGCTTCGATACTGCCAAATGACCAAGCACCGCGAGTTTTAGCATATTCAACCGCTGCTTTTATTTCACTTGATGAACCTGTTGTAATGTCAAATACTTGACCTGGCTCAATCGCATCAGCATCTTTAATTTTTGCTTTGTTTGCTTTGTAAATTAAAGGCCATTGGTACGGATCGCCATAAGTTGAAGCATTACCAGCAATTGACCATAAGCTATCACCGTCTACAACCAAATAAGTTGATGATGCCGCCACAGGCGCATTATTTTCTGCTGCTGAAGCAAGCGCTGCACGACGTGCCGCCAATGCTGCTTCTGCTTCTGACTTAGCTTGGTTAGCTAAGCTTATAGCTTCATCAAAGTTACCTGCTGCTAAAGCTGCTTTTGCTTTAGTTAAAGTTGCTGTAGCTACTGATGAATCACCACCAAGCTCATCAACGCTAGCAATCACTAATTCTGCACCTTTAATTGCAGCTGCCGCTTGCGCTTCAGTTGCCGCATCATCAACTTTAGGTGCTGATGAACACGCTACAAATAAACTCATTACAGCTAGTACTGTAAGTGTCTTAACCATTTTTAAAAAATTCATTTTCTCTCCGATCGAGTAGTTGCTTTATAATTTCTTGAAAATTACCGCTATAGGCATTTTATGTCAAGTGATTAAGAGTGAATCTGCAATATTAAATGAGCAAAATGGAATATAATGAACTTATTCACCAATAAGGTGCAATTAAATAACTTATGCACCATTTGCTACACTGCAAAACCAAGAAAATAAAAATAGAAAATTAACAGAGAATATAAATGACTATTACAATTTATCATAACCCTAGATGCAGCAAATCTCGTCAAACGCTTGAGCTAATTCAAGACAAAGAACCGACGATTATTGAGTATTTAAAAACACCACCTACTGCAGATGAAATTAAAAGCACCGTTGCAAAACTCGGCGTATCTGTTCGTGACATTATTCGTATTCGCGAAGAAGAGTACAAAGCAAATGGTTTGGATAATATGTCTTTAAGTGACGATGAAATTTATAGCTTACTTGCTAAGTTTCCAAAACTCATCGAACGCCCTATTGTGATTAAAGGCGACAAAGCTCGTATTGGCCGTCCGCCAGAAAGCGTTCTAGACATCTTATAATGAAACACTGGTAATGAAAAAAACACTAACAATGAAACAAATACTGGTTCTTTATTACAGCAAACACGGGCATTGCCAAGCAATGGCTGAGCACATTATGTGGGGCGCTGAAAAAGTGCCTAATGTAGAAGTTAAGTGCCGAACCGTAGCAGATGTTTCTCCAAATAATGAAGCAACAGAGGCCAGCATTCCTGAAGATGGCCATTTATATGCAACACTCGATGACTTAAAAAACTGCGATGCCTTACTCTTAGGTAGCCCTAGCTACTTTGGTAATATGGCTTCGCCTTTGAAGTACTTTTTAGATCAAAGTAGTGGCCTTTGGCTTTCGGGCGCATTAGTCGATAAACCAGCAGGCGTATTCACCAGCACTAGTAGCTTACATGGCGGCCAAGAATCCACCTTGCTAAGCATGATGATTCCTTTATTACATCACGGCATGATTATCGCCGGCCTGCCCTATACGAATACCGATTTACTGAATACAAAAACGGGTGGCTCACCCTATGGCGCAACACACTTCAACCATTCAGACGCTAAACAACTAAGCGATGAAGAAATACGTTTATGTGAAAGTTTAGGTGAACGTGTAGCCAAACTAGCTTGTGGGGCCGCTTAATGAGCAATGAGCTAAAAACCCAGAAATATCACAAGCTCACTTTAGCAGGCTATTTTTGCGTGTTAATTACTATGTTTGTATGGCCAGTTTGCTGCGCAGATGACACCGTGCCTTTACTACATCGCCTACTGCTTTTAGCGGTACCTTTACTGTTTCCGCTTATAGGCTTACTAAAAGGCAAAGCCTACACTTTCGCCTGGAGCCATTTTTTAGCACTGTTTTATTTTATATTATCGGTGATTGTTCTTTGGCAAAATGATGAGCCAATATATGGCTTGGCTTTATTGTTTGGAAGTATGACTTGGTTTACTTTCGCCCTACTTTACATTCGTAGTAACGCGCGCGATATTAAAGCTAAAAACCCTGACGCTTATTAATTCAAGCCTAACTACAACTCTTCAGCAATAACGGTTTTAACAAAGGGTACCGACAAACGTCGCCCTGCCGCCATAGATGCGTGATCTAAACGCTCTAGCAACTTCGATAAAGACTCCATATCTCGACGATAGTGCTGCAATATGTATGCAGCGGTTTTATCATCTAAAACCAAACCTTTTGCTTGTGCACGTTGCTGCAAGAATGCCAGCTTTTGTTCGTCCGCAAGCTTTTCAAGGTGAATGACAGGCCCCCATTGCAGTCTAGAACGCAAATCTTCAAGATTAATTTGTGCGTGTACTGGGTTGGCTTCGCTCGCAAACAACATACGTGTTTCGGTTTCGCGACACGCGTTGATTAAATTAAACAGTGCTCGCTCCCAATCATCATTACCGTAAATCAGTTCGCACTCGTCTATACAAACAATGTCGACTTGCTCTAGCCCAGCCACAATATCCGGCTGCATATCACTAAAGTGCGACAAAGGAACATACGATACCAATAAGTTGTACTGGTTAGCCAAATCACACACAGCTTGTAACAAATGGCTTTTACCAGCGCCTTGCGCGCCCCATAACATTACCTGTTGCTCACCTTCTTTTATCGCAAGCTTGTGCAATATATCTACCAACAAGGCATTATCGCCTGTAACAAAAGTTTCAAAGCGTTTAAAAACGGGCAAGCTTAGGCCCAAAGGAATTTGCAAGGTCATTAAATCTATGAAACCACGTGATAAATAGTAAAAAATAATCAAAAAAGTCTAAATCCACGCCATTGTAATCAATTATACAAAACTAAAACAGCCATAAGGCTTTTTAGCTAATTTACACAGCCTTAAAAGCGGCTAATCTAGTACCTAAGCGCCCTGCTTTCGTGTAAAATCACCTTTTTTTCAAAGACACAGTTCCATGACCGACACCAAAAAACCAAACAGTATGAATTATCAAGACGCTGGCGTTAATATTGACGCAGGTAATGCTCTAGTAGAACGTATTAAACCCGCGGTTAAACGTACAAGTCGCCCTGAAGTACTAGGTGGCCTAGGTGGTTTTGGTGGCTTATTTGCCATGTCTAACAAATACAAAGATCCTGTATTAGTGTCGGGTACTGACGGCGTTGGCACCAAGCTTAAGCTTGCCATGCAAATGCAAAAACACGACAGCATCGGAATTGACTTAGTTGCTATGTGCGTTAACGACATTATCGTAACGGGCGCAGAACCACTGTTCTTTTTAGACTACTACGCTACTGGCAAATTAGAACTCGATGATGCAACAGACGTTATCAACGGTATTGCTAAAGGTTGTGAACTAGCAGGTTCAGCATTGATTGGTGGTGAAACCGCAGAAATGCCGGGCATGTACCATGATGGTGATTTCGACCTCGCAGGCTTTTCTGTCGGAGCTATGAACCGCGACGGGGCATTGCCAAAAGATGTGGGCGCGGGCGATGTTCTCCTTGGTCTTGGATCAAATGGTGTGCATTCCAA
>CAYZLE010000083.1:0-6456 GCA_964479305.1 uncultured Gammaproteobacteria bacterium
TTTTGGTTGCAAGAAGCTCTCAAGAGTGGTGGTTTCATCAATAATGCTGCCTTCGTCTTGTTTAGTATCAAGATTTTCTTTTAACATAACCTGATCGTCGACTAGATTTAGCCGTCCGTCGAAAACATGCTGGCAGTTAGCACATCTTACTTTTGATTCAGCTATATTTAATTGTGATTGGCTCACTTGATAGGTAGTTGAGCATTTTGGGCAGCGTGTTTTCATAGGCTTATTATACTGATTATTAAGCATTGTGAAATCTAGAATAATTTATCATTTACGGAATATGATTTTATGAAAAAGGTAAACAAATATTTAAGTGTGTTGGCATTAGCAACGCTAGTTTCATCCACGTCTTATTCAGCGGACTTCGCTATTGATGTGCACGCGGGCTTAATGGGCGCTGGTGTGGGCGGTACGGTTGGTATTAATGACTATTTAAATGTTCGCGGTGGTTTTAACGGTGCTGATGCAAATGGTGACTTTGAAGAAGATGGCCTTACATATCAGGCTGATTTAGAGTTGGATAATCAGTATGTGATGCTTGATCTTTACCCTTTTAAGGGCAAGTTTAGATTTACAGCGGGTATTTATAATAACTCGAATGGTTTTGGTGGCAGTGCCACAGCAGGTCCAACAGGTGCAACTATTGGTGAAGGTGCTGACGAAATTGATGTGCCTGCAAATAGTTCAATAAGCCTTGATGTGGCGTATAACGATAGTATGTCTACGTATGTTGGTGTTGGTTTTGGTAACCCAGTAAGCAATGGTGGTGGCTTTGGCTTTTCAGTGGATTTAGGCTTAGTGGCAACAGGTAACTTTGGTGCGACTATTGGTATTGATCAAGCTACAAGAGATTTAATTACAGCTAACCCAGCCGTTACGAATCAAGATATTGATGATGCTATAGCCGCTGAGCAAAGTGCTATTGAAGATAATGATGACTTTAAAGATATTGATGTGTGGCCATTGCTACAAATTGGCTTAAGCTACGGCTTCTAATTAAATTTAGCGAAGCGGAATAAGCCTTAGTTGAATAGGCTTATTTCGTTTTAATCGCGTGTAAGCAAGCCCAGTCATCTTGAAGTTTAATTGGGCTGAAGCTAAATTCTTTTTCGTAGCAACTAATTACCGAACCTACCTGTTCTTTCAGTATTCCCGATAAAATAATTTCGCCGTTTGGTTTGCACAACTGACTAATGTTGTCGTAAAGCATAATTAAGGTGTTTGCTAGTATGTTGGCATAGACTATGTCAGCGGCTTCTGTAGGCTCTTTAATACTGGCAATAAACTTAGCAGAAACACCGTTCTTTTCAGCGTTATCATCGCTGGCTTCAATGGCTAAAGGGTCAATGTCATAAGCGTGGCAAATATCCGCGCCACGTTTCAATGCGGCTATACCTAACAAACCAGAACCGCAACCGTAGTCAATAACGGTTTTATTAGCTTGATCATTCTCAGCAATCCAGTCTAAGCATTGAGCTGTTGTTGCGTGTGTGCCGGTTCCAAAAGCCATGCCTGGATCTAAAAATAAATTCGTTGCTCTAGGCTCAGGTGGCTCAACATGCGATGGGCAGACCCATACTTGTTCTAGCGGCTCAAGCTCTTTACCAAATGGCATAGCGGTAAAGTTGTCCATCCACGCTCTAACCCAATTTTTGTCTTCGAGTATTTCAATTTTGAGTTCGCTGTTTACGAGCGCTACAAAATTAAGTTGTAGAAGAATAAGTATAGAGTTGAGTTCTTTGGGGTCTGCATATAAGGCTGTAATAATGCAGTTGTCCCAAGTGGGTGTTTCGCCAGGAGCTGGTTCTAATAATGGTTGGTCTGCAGCATCACTTAAGGTAATGCTAAGCGCGCCACTTTCCAGTAGCGCGTTTTCTGCATCTTCTAGTTGTTGGTGTGATACTTCCGCTGAAATTTGCAACCACGATTGTTGCGCATCAGTTTCAGTCGTCACTATTACACGTCACCAGTCGTTTTTTTCTGTTCTAACATATGCTCTAAATAGTGAATGTTTGTGCCACCGCGAGTGAACTCGCCATCTAACAAAATTTCACGTTGTAAAGGAATGTTAGTTTTAATGCCTTCGATAGCAATTTCACCTAAGGCACTACGCATACGTTGAATGGCAATTTCACGAGTTTCACCGTGCACAATAAGCTTACCGATCATTGAATCGTAATTTGGTGGAACAAAGTAATTATTGTAAATATGCGTATCCATACGAACACCTAAGCCACCTGGTGGATGGTAGTTAGTGATGGTGCCCGGGCATGGAATAAACTTATCAGGGTCTTCGGCATTAATACGACACTCAATTGAGTGGCCGTTAATTTCGATGTCATCTTGTGTGTAAGATAAAGGTTCGCCAGCAGCAATACGAATTTGCTCTTTAATAATGTCTACACCAGTAATCATTTCAGTAACTGGGTGCTCAACCTGAACACGAGTGTTCATTTCAATAAAGTAGAATTCGCCTTTTTCAAATAAGAATTCGAATGTGCCAGCACCGTGATAACCCATTTTAATACATGCATCTGCGCAACGCTTACCAATAGCAGCACGTTGCTCAGCTGTTATGCCTGGAGCGGGGGCTTCTTCAACTACTTTTTGGTGACGACGCTGCATAGAGCAATCACGTTCAGCAAGGTGAATAGCATTGCCGTGCTTATCAGATAAAATTTGAATTTCAACGTGTCGAGGTTCTTGTAAGAACTTCTCCATGTAAACTTCATCATTATTAAACGCAGCGCCAGCTTCGGCCTTAGTCATAGCAATAGAGTTTAGTAGAGCCGCTTCAGTATGCACAACACGCATACCACGACCGCCACCACCGCCAGAAGCTTTAATAATAACTGGGTAGCCAATTTTTTCAGCTACTTTTAAGTTACGGTCTGCATCTTCAGTTAAAGGGCCATCTGAGCCGGGTACACAAGGTACGCCCGCAATTTGCATAGCTTTAATCGCTTCAACTTTGTCGCCCATTGTGCGAATAACATCAGGCAAAGGACCAACAAAAGTAAAGCCGCTTTCTTCTACGCGTTCAGCAAAGTCAGCATTTTCTGATAAGAAACCATAACCTGGGTGAATGGCTTGAGCATCACTTACTTCAGCAGCAGCAATTAATGCAGGTACGTTCAAGTAGCTTTCGCTTGATGGAGCAGGGCCAATGCAAACAGATTCGTCAGCAAGTAATACATGCTTTAAGTCTTTGTCTGCTGTTGAATAAGCCGCAACGGTTCTAATACCCATTTCACGACAAGCACGCAATACACGTAGGGCAATTTCACCACGGTTTGCTATTAGGAGTTTTTCAAACATAGATGTCGGCCTTTATTCAATAACAAATAAAGGTTGGCCGAACTGAATTGGCTCACCGTTTTCACAAAGTATTGATTTAACAACACCTGCTTTATCTGCTTCAATTTGGTTCATGATTTTCATTGCTTCAATGATACATAAAGTCTCACCTACTTTAACTTTTTGGCCTTCAGTAACAAATACTTTTGCGCCTGGAGCCGGGCACTCGTAGTAAGTACCAACCATTGGTGACTCAACCACGTGACCATCTAATGTGGCTTCTGCAGTAGCAGTTTCAGTAGATGCAACAGGAACAGGTGCCGGAGCTGGGGCTGCAACAGGTGCAGCTGCTGGAGCAGCGAATTGAACAGGGTTAGTTGCACGTGAGATACGTACCGCTTCTTCACCTTCTTTAATTTCAATTTCGGCAACGCCTGACTCTTCTAGAAGTTCGATGAGTTTTTTTATTTTTCTGATATCCATGGTGATCTAATCTCGGTTAAAGTTGTTTAATAATAGTTCGTAGTGCCATTTCATAGCCCGCTGTACCAAGTCCGCAAATAACGCCCACCGCTTTATCTGAAAAATAAGAATGCTTTCTAAATTCTTCACGTTGGTGAATGTTGCTTATGTGAACTTCAATAAACGGAATATCAACAGCTAGCAGGGCGTCGCGAAGTGCAACGCTGCTATGTGTAAATGCCGCAGGGTTAATAATGATGTAACTAACCTTGCTTTGATGAGCTTCGTGAATACGGTCGACTAATTCGTGTTCCGCATTACTCTGAAATGTTTCTAGGCCAATTTTAGCGTTTTGAGCAATAGTTTTTAATTCAGCATTAATATCGTCTAAATTGTCTTTGCCGTAAACCTCAGGCTCGCGTTTGCCGAGCATATTAAGGTTGGGGCCGTTTAAAACGAGAACTGTTTTCACTTTTTACTCTATTTGCATGATGGCTTGAGAAGCAGATTGTGCAGCATCTAATCAGATAAGTCCAATGTAAAATAGAAAATAAGTGAATTTTGCAGCAAATCGACGCAAATCGACGCACTTTTGTGGCTTTGCTGTTATTTTGTACTGTTTTTACAAGGTGGAGGTTTTTTTAACGCAAAGGCTCTACTAAAGCTTTAAGTTCAGCTGTAGTCACTACACCTTTGCTATGAATATGGCGAATAATGCCTTTCTTGTCGATAATGACAGTGTAGGGTAGTGTACCTCTTTCGTTGCCGTATAGTCGACTAAGTTCAACAGTTAATTTAGGGTCTACTAATTGCAAGTAATCGATAGGGGTGGTTTGATTAAACTCAAGAACCTTATCAACCTTATCGTGAGCGATGCCAATTAAAACGACATTCTCGTAATTTAGCTTATGAAATGCTTGTAGGTCTGGAATTTCTTTCAGACAAGGAGGACACCAAGTCCCCCAAAAATTTAAAACAACAACTTGGCCTTGCCATTCATTAATATCTCGTAATTTACCGTTTATGTCATATAACTTAAATTCAGGCCTTGTTTGACCTAGCATGTTTTCTTTAGTTGGGACTTTAGGCACACTATTTAGCTTATAAACACTGTGGCCGGCAATAAGGGCGCAAAGTGCCAAAATACTAAATAAGGTTTTTAGCTTAGGTATTTTCATGCTCGGTTCATTTTATATAGAAGTGGGCAAAGTGGTTTGTTGTTGTACCCATGCAGAGTACTCGGCACTAGCTTGTGCCGGCAAAATAACAAATTCGGGTAAGTCATAAGGATGCATGTCTTTAATCATTTGCTCAATTTTGTCGCAATTTTCTGGCGCGGTTTTAATCATTAAAGCTAACTCGTTGCTTACTTCTAAGCGCTCATCCCATTCGTAATATGACTGCATGGCCGGCATTACCTGAACGCAGGCAGCTAGTTTAGTCTTGATAAGTTTTTGGCTGAGTGCTTTTGCAAGCTCAGCATTGGGTACAGATGTTAAGATAACAACAATTGAGTTAAACATACTTGAAATTCACCAAATCAGTCCTATAACAAATTATATCGCATTGGCGAAAATGATGACTAACCAATTAATACTTACCTAGAGAGCTTTATGCCAATATTCCCTTTATTGTTTTTACTGTTTATTAGCGTGCCTATTATCGAAATTATGCTGCTACTGAAAGTGGGTGCTGAAATAGGTATTTTATGGACAATATTTTTTGTGATTTTTACAGCCGTATTAGGTAGCGTATTAATCCGTTCGCAAGGTTTTAATTTAATCATGCAGTCACGTCAGCAAATGGCCAGCGGCAAAGTGCCGACTGAGGCTGTGTTTAGTGGAGCATGCTTACTGGTTGCGGGCGCTTTGTTGCTTACTCCTGGCTTCTTTACCGATGGAATTGGTTTCTTGTTGTTAACGCCATTTTTACGCAATGTGGTGTATAAGCATTACTCAGATAAAATTAAGGGTGCGGTTATTGGCAGTCATAATGCCTCAACGGCTGGCCACAACCCGAATGGTGATGTTTTTGAAGGTGAATTCACTAAAGAAAGTAGCGATACAGACAATATAGACAAAAAACTCAAATAAACATAGAACAAGCACTTGAAAAAAAGTGTTCACCCCTTATATTTACACCCATAACTAAGCCTGTTTGTTATTTCAGGATACAAATTTTATTGAATTTCATATTTTGGAGAAAAAACCATGAAATTACGACCTTTACACGATCGAGTGATTGTGAAGCGTATGGAAGAAGAAAAAACGACTGCTAGCGGTATTATTATTCCAGATTCAGCTACTGAAAAGCCTGTTGAAGGTAAAGTTGTTGCTGCCGGTAAAGGCAAAATTTTAGACAACGGTGATGTTCGAGCATTAGACGTTAAAGTTGGCGACAAAGTGCTTTTCGGAAAATTTGCGGGCACTGAAGTTAAGGTTGAAGGCGAAGATTTTTTAGTTATGCGTGAAGATGACATAACAGCTGTAATCGAAAAATAATTTAGATATTCAAAGGAAACATAGACATGAGCGCAAAAGACGTAAAATTTGGTGATGACGCACGTAGCCGTATGGTTGCAGGTGTTAATACACTAGCAAACGCTGTTAAAGCAACTTTAGGCCCTAAAGGTCGTAATGTTGTATTGGATAAATCATTTGGTGCACCAACTATCACTAAAGATGGTGTTTC
>CAYZLE010000084.1:0-6446 GCA_964479305.1 uncultured Gammaproteobacteria bacterium
TTGTCGTACAGTACAACTCGCTCCACACCTAAGTGATTAATGTAGTTGCACCAACCAATTATCCATTCGACTGGGTTATTTTTTTGAATTGTTGTGAATTGTAAAAATACATCTTCTAGTTTAAAGCGGTCCAACTCAAATTCAGCTGCATATCCATTTCCGAACTTGAACTTCAGGACCAAGCTATCATTTAAGCTGAGTTGAAATGGCAGCTTAAATGTATGAAAAACCACTCGGTCTCTTTGTTCCAGCTTATGATCAAGAGAGTAAAAATTTTTATCACCTTTAAGTGACACCATTACCTTCAAAGGCAGTAAAACAGACGCAAGATTGACTAAAGGCGGGCCTAAAGCACGAATAGACCTTCCATCATCGTCAATAAACACATCATAAAAAATCGTATCAATGTCATGCTGCGCATAGTCATCACTATCTAGCTCAGGAGCACCCTTTAGGTGAGAACGTTTATCAAAGTAGTCTCTCGATATACCGTACGACGCTGACAGTGTAAGTGAATTAATTTTATATTCTGTTATTTTTGCCATACTCAAAGATATTTACATAAAAAACCGTATAATACCCTATATTTATAACATTCAGTGCAACGTCTAAACATCATGAAAGTTTCTGTCATATTTACCACCTACAACTCTGTTGATTGGCTTGAAAAAACCCTGTGGGGATTTATGGCTCAGTCATTTCAAGACTTTGAAATCATAGTGGCCGATGATGGTTCAACCAGTGAAACTAAAGACACAATAAAAAAAATTCAAAAATTAACTGACATTCCTATCAAGCATGTTTGGCATGAGGACAATGGTTTTCAAAAATGCAAAATATTAAACAAAGCTATTTTAGAAGCTAGGCATGAATACCTAGTTTTCACCGATGGTGATTGCATACCTCGTTCAGACTTTTTACAAACTCATGTCGATAATGCCGAAGAAAATCGTTACTTAACTGGCACCTATGTAAAACTGCCATTAACAACCAGTAAATTAATTACCCAAAAAGATGTTATTAACGGCAACTGCTTTAACCTAGACTGGTTAAAAAAGAATGGTTATAAGAACTCTAAAAACAATTTAAAGTTGGCAGCCAAAGGTAAAGTAGTAAAGTTCTTAAACACCTTTACTACTGCAAATGCTAATTTTATGGGAGCAAATGCCTCTGTATGGAAAAAAGATGCTTTAGCAGTCAAAGGATTTGATGAAAGAATGCAGTACGGTGGCCTTGACCGCGAGTTTGGCGTTAGACTAGAGAATTTAGGCGTAAAAGCAAAACGTATGCGCTTTTCTGCCATATGCGTTCACCTTGACCACCCGAGGGCATACAAAAAACCAGAGCTGGTTGCTAAAAATAAAGCTCTGCGAGTAAATAATAAGAAAACAGGGATTACGACAACGGATTATGGAATTCAAGACCTTGATGTTTAATATAAGCAATAAACTATACTCTTGGATTATTTTTCTCACTTTAGCCTGTTGTTTAGTTATCCCAGATGCTTATTCTTATGGTGCTATTACCCTACTAGCCTTATCTCCAATAGTTTTTTTCCTTCCTTCATCAAAACACAAGCTAGATAAGCACGACTTATACCTGATCGGCAGCTTTATATTTTATGGTGCTTGCCTTTGTTTATATTTTTTATTCTTAAAAGGTGAATTAAGAGAATTAAATAAACCTTTTTTATTTATTTTATTGTCACCAGTTGCCCTCGCAGCAATAAAAGCTAACCTAAATTACAACCATCTAGTTTTGGGCACATGTGCTGGCGCCTTACTAGCTTTAATTTACTCTGGCTATCAAGCTTCATTTCAAAACCTTGTTAGGCCTGATGGGGCTATCGATGGATACTTCCCCATTAGGTTTGGCACTATAGTCTTATTACTAGGCGCACTAAGTCTACCCCCTGTTATTCATTTCCTTAAAGTGCGTAAATTTTTGTTTGCTGCTTTTGCCCTTATAAGCTGCATGTCGGGCATATACGCCTCTTTCCTCTCTGGCTCAAGAGGCGCATGGATTGCTTTACCTATTCTATTCATATTTGTCGCCTGCCAATTTCACCATTTAAAATATGCGAAAACAAAAGTACTATTTATAACAGGTTTAGTAGTATTTTGTTTTTCAGCTGTACATCTAAACTTTGCTGCTAAAAATAGAATTTCGATAGCTATAAATGAAGTAAGCGATTACTTTCAGGGTGAAAATAAATCAACATCTGTTGGAGTTCGCTTTGAACTTTGGAAGTCGCACTTTTACATGCTTACCGACTCTCCTTTATTTGGAGTTGGAGAATCATCTAAAGAAACCTTCAATGAACAACTTATCGAACAAGAAAAAATAGTTAAACAAGTGCGCGTATTTGGTCACGCACATAGCGATTACTTTGAAGCGCTAGGCACAAGAGGACTAGTTGGTTTTTTTGCTTTATTAACTCTTTACCTTGCACCCTTTTTTATCTTTTATCATAAAGGGCAAACATATAAAAACAATATTAAAATTCAAACTCTCGCCACTTCAGGTTGTTTAATTCCTTTGGCCTACATGTGCTTTGGCATAACTAACAGCCTGTTCTATTCAAACATAACAACTATAATGTATATTCTAACGACAAGCTTCTACTGGGGAGCAATCAAAACTCAAGAAAGGCTAATTAACAACCCTCCTTAAATGAATACTATTACCTGCCAATACTGTAGTAACTAATCCCGTATTGCTTTTCCATAGTCTCAGGCACAAATAAATTTCTTCCATCAACCAAAACCGGCGACTTCAATAAGGTTTTGATTCTATCAAAATCAGGGCTTCTAAATTCTTCCCACTCAGTACAGATAACCAAGGCATCGGCCCCTTCTAGGGCAGTATAAGAATCTTCAAACAACTCTAAACTTTCGTGGTTTGGATAAATACGTTTTGTTTCATCCATTGCCTCAGGGTCATAAGCTTTTACTTTAGCGCCAGCAGCCCATAGCGCCTCCATTAGTACTCGGCTTGGGGCTTCTCGCATGTCATCAGTGTTTGGCTTAAACGACAAACCCCAAATGGCAATTGTTTTTCCTTTAAGATCTTTAAAATGCTTTTGCAATTTAGTAAATAAAACCGTTTTTTGGTGAGCATTAACAGCTTCAACCGCGTTTAATATTTTCGCATCAAAACCATATTCATCTGATGTTCGAGCAAGCGCCTGTACATCCTTAGGGAAACATGAGCCGCCATAACCACATCCAGGATAAATAAATTGATAGCCAATACGAGGGTCTGAACCAATACCTATTCTCACTTGTTCAATATTAGCGCCGGCCAATTCAGCTATGTTTGACAGCTCATTCATAAAGCTAATTTTGGTTGCCAACATTGCATTTGCGGCATATTTTGTTAACTCTGCAGAACGCAAATCCATCGAAATCAAACGGTCACGGCTTCGCGTAAACGGAGCATATAAGTTTCTCATTTTTTCAATGGCTTTTTCACTTTCCGCACCTATGACTACACGGTCAGGCTTATTAAAATCACCTATCGCTGCACCTTCTTTAAGAAACTCTGGGTTTGAAACTACATCGAAATCTATATCGGCATTTCGTTTTTTTAATTCGGCATCAATGGTCGCTTTTACTTTATCGGCAGTACCTACTGGCACAGTCGATTTGTCTACTACTACCCTATAATCAGGCATATGCTGACCAATAGTAGCCGCAACAGCAAGTACATATTTAAGGTCAGCAGAACCATCTTCATCAGGGGGCGTACCAACCGCAATAAATATTATCTCACTACTTTCAATAGCGCTCTTTGCATCAGTCGTAAAGTGTAAACGACCTGCCTTTACATTTGACGCAATCATTTGCTCTAAGCCGGGCTCATAAATAGGCACTTCACCGTTTTGAAGTTGTTTTATTTTCGCCTCATTAACATCCACGCAAGTAACTTGGTTACCCGCATTAGCAAAACAAGTACCCGAAACCAGGCCAACATAACCACTACCAAAAATTGTAATATTCATAAAACTATTTCTTAACTATCTACGTGAGTAAGCCATTCTGAATGAACGTCGCGACGACCATATACTTGATCAAAATATAGAGTTTGTAGCTTCTCAGTAATTGGGCCACGACCACCATTACCAATCGGGCGATTATCTACTTCGCGAATAGGTGTCACTTCAGCAGCAGAACCAGTAAAGAACGCTTCATCTGCAATATATACTTCATCACGAGTAATACGTTTTTCAATAATTTCTAAGCCCAACTCTTGAGCAATTACAAAAATAGTATTACGTGTAATACCATCAAGTGCGGATGTTAAGTCAGGTGTGTAAATTTTACCTTCACGAACTATAAATATATTCTCGCCACTACCTTCTGCAACAAAACCATCAACGTCTAATAACATTGCTTCGTCATAACCGTCTTGCAGGGCTTCTTGAAGCGCCAGCATTGAGTTCATGTAGTTGCCATTAGCTTTGGCCTTACACATAGTTACGTTTACATGGTGACGTGTGAACGAAGATGTTTTAATGCGAATACCTGTCTTAAGGTTTTCTTCACCTAAGTAAGCACCCCACTCCCAGGCAGCAATCATGCAATGCACTTTCAAACCATCAGCTCGAAGCCCCATACCTTCTGAGCCCAAGAAACACATAGGACGTAAATATGCGTTGCCTAATTTATTTTCGCGAACCACTGCTTTTTGCGCAGCATCCAATTCTTCTGCCGAATAGGGAATCGACATATTTAAAATTTTAGCTGAATTAAATAAGCGCTTAGTATGGTCTTGTAAACGGAAGATAGCTGAACCTTCGCTAGTGTTATATGCGCGGACACCTTCAAATACACCCATTCCGTAATGCAATGTATGCGTCAGTACATGCACCTTCGCTTCACGCCAAGGAACCATTTCACCGTCTAACCAAATAACGCCGTCTCTGTCAGCAAAAGATGGAGTTTGTGCCATATCTAAACCTCAATTGTATTCATTGTTTCTAGCCATATATTACTAACATCATCAATCGCTTCGGCTAGTTCTGCGTTTATATCAGTGACTTTTCGGTCTTGATTTTGCAGTGAGCGGTGATGAATCGTTTGCCTAAATAACTGATAAGCGCTTATCAAACTTTGCGCTTTTTGCTCATCAATATAACGGTTTTCAGCCATCAATTCGAGCAAACGAATATTATCTGTATACCCAGCTAATGCCGGTGTTTTTTCAGCATTTGCCAAGACTGAGTATTGAACCATAAACTCAATATCAGCGATACCACCAAAATCATGTTTTAAGTCAAAATGTGAGACTTTTTGTTGCTTAATGCTCTTAAAACTATCAAGTGTCTGTTTTGCCATGGCATTGCGGTCATTTTTACTACCCAACTCAGTCCGCATAAGTTGACGCATTTCAACGACTTTTTCACGTACCGCTTGAGGCTGTCTTTCTAGTGTTAATACATTTTTTCTAATCTCTTCAAACTGCTTACCGAGCTCCTTATTTCCGGCTACAAACCTCGCTCGTACCAAAGACTGCAATTCCCACAACCAAGCTTCATTACGCAAATAATTCTCATAGGCATGCATACGGCTCGCCATTGTTCCCGCTGCGCCATTAGGTCGTAAGCGCATATCAACTTCATAAAGCCGGCCACTATGCGTTAAAGTATTTAAGCTGCTCACTGTTTTTTGAACCCATCGAGCAAAAAAGGTTGTGTTATCAATCTGCTTTTCACCATTGGTATATTCTTTAGTACCTCGGCTATCATGCAAAAACACAATATCAAGGTCAGAGGTATAGCTAAGCTCCAAGCCACCCATTTTGCCATAACCTACAACCATCAAATCTGCAATTGAAACAGTGCCGTCTAATTCGTAAGCAGGCTCACCAAAACGTTCAAGTAAAGGCTCTTTGCTTACCTTTATTGCCGTCTCAAGCAGGTTTTCAGATAAATAAGTTAAGCTATCACTCACTTCTGTTAGCGGCAATTGATGCTGTAAATCGGTGCTAGCTACCTTCATAAATACCTCATGCTTGAAGCGGCGCATAATATCCAGCTGGCTTTCAAGGCTGTCCGCACTGAGCATGTTTTTATCCAGGCTAATTTTCATAGCCTCTTTTGAGAAGCGGTCTTTTACAACGGGCTCTAACAAAATATTTAGCATTACTGGATGACTACTGACTGTTTCAGCTACCCATGCGCTTTTTGCAAACAAGCCTAAGACTTTAGACAAGGCTTTCGGGCGCTCGGTTAACATCGAAAGATAAGATGATCGTTGAGCCACTTGCTTAATAAAAAACTGTATACGCTGCCACAGTATTTCATAAACCTCTTCATAGTCAGGCACTTCAACTACTCTCGCTATTAACTCAAGCATAAACCTATCTAAACGCTGCAAGGCCACATCAGACATTCTCGCCATAAAGTGAGCGTCTTTTATATGTACTAATTGTTCGCGTAAATG